>NZ_LXJQ01000049.1:0-47287 GCF_001728925.1 Pseudomonas sp. 1D4 | reverse complement strand
GGTGACCAGCGAGGAATAGGAGCCGAAACCGACCCCGGTGCCGTGGGTCGAGGTGGCGATCGCCCCGGCCAGGGTCTGGTAATCGATGTCGGCCATGTTCGGCAGCGCCTGGCCGACCGCCTGCAGCGCCGGCCCCATGAGGGACATCGGCGTGCCGGCGGCGAACTCCGCCTGCAGGGTGGCCGGGTCATGGCCGAGAAGGCCGTTGAAGTAGGCCAGCGACACTAGGGTGCCGTCGGTAGGCACCAGGGCACTGAAGGAGTGGGCCGAGCCCACCGGGCGGACCTTGCCTTCGGCCTGGCGGATGACCTGGACCAGCTCGTCCAGGCTCTGCGGGGCGAGGCGTGCCTGGGGCAGGCAGCTCTGCCCGCCGGACCAGTTGCGCCAGGGGATCAGCCGGGGCGCGCGGGCCAGCTCCGCCAGCGCCGGGGTGCAGGCCAGCGCAGTGAAGGCGCCGACCACGCCGGCCCGTTGCAGCAGTTGGCGTCGGGTGAGGTTCATAGCCATGGAGGACGCCTTATTCAAGGTGCTGACCGGACATGAAGGAAATCAGCGCCAGGAACTGTTCTTCCGAGCACTGCATGCACATGCCCATCGGCGGCATGCCCTTGAAGCCATTGATGCTGTGGTCCAGCAGGCTGTCGGTGCCCTGGGCGACACGCGGCGCCCAGGCGGCGGCGTCACCGCTCTGCGGCGCCCCGGAGGCGGGGTTGGCGTGGCACAGCTTGCAACTGGTGTCGTAGACCTTGGCCAGGGCCGGGTCGGCCGGCGCCAGGGTGGCGGCGTTCTGCGGCGCGGCCGGCTTGGCCTCCTCGCCACAGCCGCCGAGCAGCCCGGCCAGGGCCAGCAGGGCGGGAATCAGCAGGTTCGCGGGTTTCGGCATCGCACTCCCCTCTTCTGCCGTGCCAGGCGGCACGGCGCTTGTTGTGGTGGGTAGCGCGCCACGTTACGCCAGGCGCCTCCGGGCGCTGAGGGCATTGGCGGACAGCGAGGGGGCATGGCAGGACAGTGCGATGACCGCGCCGGAAACCACAGGGTGCGGAGGCGCCTCAGCCGAGGGTCTTGGTCATCTCGCGGGTGGCTGCCCAGCCGAGGGCCTGGTACACCGGGCGGCCGACCTCGGTGGCGTGCAGCACGGCGAAGCCCAGGCCGCGCCGGGCGAACTCGGCTTCCGCCAGCTTCATCAGCGCCGTCGCCAGCCCCCGACGCCGGTAGGCCGGCTCGACGTACACGTTGAGCACGTAGCCGCGCTGGTCCTGGGTCGGGTGGGCCGGGTGCGGTGGCCAGTCGATGCTCATCAGGCCGATGCCGGCCGCCGGACTGCCCTCGTCCATCGCCATGAAGCCGTAATAGCGGCCGTCCTCCAGGCGCACCCGCAGCCAGGGGCACAAGTGCTCGGTCATCACCCGCAGCGCAGCCGGATCACCTCCGGCTTCGAGGAACATCGCCTCGCGGTGCCTGCAGATCAGCTCCAGGTCGTCCGGTACCAGCCGCCGCACCTGCAAACCGGAAAACTCAATACCACCGGGAATCTCGTCCATCACGCCACCCCCTCATTGATGGCCGATGCTAGGTCGCGCCACAGGGCGGCCGATAGGCACAGATCCCTGGGAAAAGCGGCATACAGCGTCGTGCTGCCAGGTAGGGGCGACTGAGGTCGCCCCTACACCGCCCCGATCAGGATCGGCAGCTTCCCCACAGCAAAGCCGCCTCCCTCACTTGCACGCCTTCAAGTTCACCGCCCCCACGAAATGGTTGCCGTGCCCCATCACGCAGGCCACGCGCTGGTTGCGGTTCCGCTCCCAGGCTTCCACCGGATACTGCTTGTTCCAGGCGGTGTAGAGCTGGCGGTCCTGCCTGGACAGACGCAGGCCGTAGCGCTCGCTCATGTAGAAGTAGGTGCGCGCGATCATCCCGCGGATCTGCTGGCGCGGCATGGCCTTGCGCGCCTTGAAGTCCACCACCATCGGGCAGGCGCCGTACTGGCTGGGCGCCTGGGGCAGCCAGCCGAAGCTGTAGTTGCTGCGGTCGCCGTTCACCTCGCCGATGCTCGGCACCAGGTTGTGCAGGTCGGCTTCGGCCCGGCGGTAGGCATCGTCGTGTCGGGCACAGTTCTCGCGGCCGCCGTTCTGCCAGCACTTGCGCTGGTGGCCGATGACCCAGGCCGGAACGATGTGCTCCCACTCGATGCGGCTGGCGCGCTTGGCATTGGTCCGCGGGACATAGCCGCAGCTCTTGAGGTCCACCTTGTTGCCGCTGTAGCGACAGCCGCAATAGAACTCGACGGGGTGGGAAGCGTAGAGCTTCCAGGCGGCTTTCTTGGCTTCCTGGAAGGTGCGCGGCGCGGCGGCCTGGGCGGTACCGGCCAGCAGGAGGGAGAGCAGCAGGACGAAACGGATCATGGATCAGGGGATTCCCGTACAGCGTGGAGAGGCACTCACTGACAGCGGCTCTTCATCGGAGTTTTGTTGCCAGGGGATGAGTTCAACGATTATATGTATATTCATACAGTATTCAATGAGAATCGTCTGATGATGCCTTCAGCCCCCATGCCCTTGCCAAAACCGCTGTCACAAAACCCTGGGATGATCCGTTCCCGGAAACACCCGCTGCCGCTGCGCGTTGCCGGCGGTCCGGACAACCCTGCACCACGCCGGCCGGCTGGAAGCCGCCACGGGGCGCGGTGCCTGCACTGATGAGGAGAACAGGGATGGTCGACGTGATGCAGTTGAAGTACACGGTCAACCGCATGGCGGTGTCCGAGGTACGCGAGGCGGTGGACGAGCTGCTGCTGGAGGGGCTGGTGACCGACGGCAAGACGCCCTTCACCCGGGTGCACTTCAACACCTGCCTGGCAGAGATCGAGGCGCTGTTCCAGCGGGCGGGCTACCACCGGCCGCTGGACGTGGTGGGCTACCAGGGACTGGTGTATGCCCTGTTCGACCCGACCCGCTGGGAGCCGGTGGAGGTGCTGCGCTGGCTGAAGGACTACGTGGAAAACGCCCAGGCCTGCCGCTCCCTGGCACGCACCGCCGACGAGCTCAGCGCCGCTGGGCGTACGCCGTGAACAGGCCGCTGCCGACGATGATGGCGATGCCGACCACGCCGATGGCATCCGGCGCGTGGTCAAAGAGCAGGTAGCCGAGCAGCCCGGCGAAGACGATCTGCCCGTAGCTGAACGGTGCCAGCAAGGCCGGCGAGGCATACCGGAACGCCTGGGTCAGCAGCATGTGCCCGCCCATGCCGCAGGCGCCCAGTGCCAGCATCAGCAGGCCGTGGCCGGGGGTGGTGGGCAGGCTCCAGAAGAACGGCACCAGGGTGCTCATGATCAGGGTGTTGGTGAGGCCGGTGATGAAGTTGCTGGTGGCCGGGCTGTCGTAGCGCGAGAGGATGCGCGTCAGCAACTGGTAGAAGGCGAAGCACACCGCCGCCGAGACCGGCAGGAGCACCGCCGGGGTGAACAGCGCGCCCCCCGGCCGCACGATCAGCAACACCCCACCCAGTCCCAGCAGGACTGCCACCCACTGCCCACGGGTGACGCGCTCCTTCAGCAGCGGCACCGACAACGCCGTGACCAGCAGCGGCGCCAGGAAGATCACCGAGGTCGCCTCCGCCAGGGGGATGTAACGCAGCCCCGTGGTGAACAGCAGGCTCACCCCGATCAGGCACAACGCCCGCGCCACCTGCAGCCCGGGGCGCTTCGCCCGCAGCACCCGCAAGCCCTGCTGCGGCAGCAGGTAGCCGGCCATCAGCAGCGTGTGCACCAGGTAGCGCACCCACACCACCATGATGATCGGGTAAAAAGCCGACAGGTATTTGGAGATGGCGTCGTGGCTGGAGAACAGGAAGATCGCCACGCAGATCAGCAGGATGCCCTTCAAGGGTTCCTCGCGGCGCATCGATGGGGTACTGGGGCTCATGCGGGGTTCCGGGCAGTCTGCGGCCGATATGTTTAGCAGACTAATGATGAGGCGGCTCAGAAAATAGCGACTTGAGCGACCGACCTCAACTCAGCGCGACCGGTCTGGGGTTATCCTAGCCGCCCCTCCCCGACCCCACCCGGCCCGATGAACCCCGAAGACCTCCTGCTGCTGGTGACCCGCGAGATGCCCTACGGCAAGTACAAGGGCCGCCTGATCGCCGACCTGCCCGGCCACTACCTCAACTGGTTCGCCCGCGAGGGCTTCCCCAAGGGCGAGATCGGCCGCCTGCTGGCCCTGATGCAGGAGATCGACCACAACGGCCTCAAGCCACTGCTGGAGCCCCTGCGCCAGAAACGGCGCCGCCCCCAGGCAGGTGCAACCAACTCGGACTAGTATGGAAACGCGCCCCTCGCCGCGTTTTCCCGACGACCGGTTGCACCTCACAAGGCATCGCGCAACCCCGCGCGCACCGAGGCGGTGCGGGGTTTCCCAGGCTTGCTGGAGACAGCGAAACATCAAGGTTGCACCTGGTTGCACCCCGACTTCGGCACAGCTACTCTTGGCGCCGCAATCCGCCGTGCCGACCACGGCAGCTGACGAGGACAAGAAATGGCCACCACCACTACCCTTGGCGTGAAACTCGATGAGGCGACCCGCGAGCGTCTCAAGGAAGCCGCCCGCCGCATCGACCGCACGCCCCACTGGCTGATCAAGCAAGCGATCTACAGCTACCTCGAGACCCTCGAGAGCGGCACCACCCTGCCGGAGCTGCAAAGCATCGCCGCGCGCCTGGCCGAGGGCGACAGTGAAGCGGTGGAGGCCCTCCTCGACCCGGTCTACCAGCCCTTCCTCGAATTCGCCGAGAGCATCCTCCCGCAGTCGGTCCTGCGCGCCGCGATCACCGCCGCCTACCGCCGCCCCGAGGAAGAAGTGGTGCCCATGCTGCTGGAGCAGGCCCGCCTGCCCGCCGAGATGGCCGAAGCCACCTACAAGCTCGCCTACGGCATCGCCGAGAAGCTGCGCAACCAGAAGAGCGCCGGCGGCCGTGCCGGCCTGGTGCAGGGCCTGCTGCAGGAATTCTCCCTGTCCTCCCAGGAAGGCGTGGCGCTGATGTGCCTGGCCGAAGCCCTGCTGCGCATCCCGGACAAGGGCACCCGTGACGCCCTGATCCGCGACAAGATCAGCAACGGCAACTGGCAGCAGCACCTGGGCCAGAGCCCGTCGATGTTCGTCAACGCCGCCTCCTGGGGCCTGCTGATCACCGGCAAGCTGGTATCCACCCACAACGAGGCCGGCCTCTCCAGCTCGCTGAACCGCATCATCGGCAAGAGCGGCGAACCGCTGATCCGCAAGGGCGTGGACATGGCCATGCGCCTGATGGGCGAGCAGTTCGTCACCGGCGAAACCATCGCCGAGGCCCTGGCCAACGCCAACAAATTCGAATCCAAGGGCTTCCGCTACTCCTACGACATGCTCGGCGAAGCCGCGCTGACCGAAGAGGACGCCCAGCGCTACTACGCCTCCTACGAGCAGGCCATCCACTCCATCGGCAAGGCCTCCCACGGTCGCGGCATCTACGAAGGTCCGGGCATCTCCATCAAGCTCTCCGCCCTGCACCCGCGCTACAGCCGCGCCCAGTACGAGCGCGTGATGGACGAGCTGTACCCGCGCGTGCTGGCCCTGACCCTGCTGGCCAAGCAGTACGACATCGGCCTGAACATCGACGCCGAGGAAGCCGACCGCCTGGAAATCTCCCTCGACCTGCTGGAACGCATGTGCTTCGAGCCGGGCCTGAAAGGCTGGAACGGTATCGGCTTCGTCATCCAGGCGTACCAGAAGCGCTGCCCGTATGTGATCGACTACGTCATCGACCTGGCCCGCCGCAGCCGCCACCGCCTGATGATCCGCCTGGTCAAGGGCGCCTACTGGGACAGCGAGATCAAGCGCGCCCAGGTCGACGGCCTGGAAGGCTTCCCGGTGTACACCCGCAAGGTCTACACCGACGTGTCCTACGTGGCCTGCGCCCGCAAGCTGCTGGCCGTACCGGACGCCATCTACCCGCAGTTCGCCACCCACAACGCCCACACCCTCTCGGCCATCTACCACATCGCCGGGCAGAACTATTACCCGGGCCAGTACGAGTTCCAGTGCCTGCACGGCATGGGCGAACCGCTGTACGAGCAGGTGGTGGGCAAGATCGCCGACGGCAAGCTGAACCGCCCCTGCCGCATCTACGCCCCGGTGGGCACCCACGAAACGCTGCTGGCCTACCTGGTGCGTCGCCTGCTGGAAAACGGCGCCAACACCTCGTTCGTCAACCGCATCGCCGACAGCTCCATCTCCATCAAGCAACTGGTGGAAGACCCGGTCGCCAGCATCGAAGCCATGGCTGCTGCCGAAGGCACCCTCGGCAAACCGCACCCGCGCATTCCCCTGCCCCGTGACCTGTACGGCAGCGGCCGGGTGAACTCCAGCGGCATCGACCTGGCCAACGAGCACCGCCTGGGCTCCCTCTCCAGCGCCCTGCTGGGCAGCGGCCACGCCGACTGGCGCGCCCGCCCGATGCTCGGCTGCCCGGTCTCCGAAGGCGAGAGCCTGCCGGTGCTCAACCCGGCCGACCACCGCGACGTCGTCGGCTATGTGCAGAACGCCAGCCTCGAAGACGTCGGCAACGCCGTGCTCGCCTCGCTGACCGCCGCCCCCATCTGGCAGGCCACCCCGCCGGTGGAGCGCGCCGCCGCCCTGGACCGCGCAGCCGACCTGATGGAAGCCGAGATCCAGCCGCTGATGGGCCTGCTCTGCCGCGAGGCCGGCAAGACCTTCGCCAACGCCATCGCCGAAGTGCGCGAGGCCGTGGACTTCCTGCGCTACTACGCCGCCCAGGCCCGCCACGACTTCGCCAACGACAGCCACCGCCCGCTGGGCCCGGTGGTCTGCATCAGCCCGTGGAACTTCCCCCTGGCGATCTTCACCGGCCAGGTGGTCGCCGCGCTGGCTGCCGGCAACACCGTGCTGGCCAAGCCCGCCGAGCAGACCCCGCTGGTGGCTGCCCAGGCCGTGCGCATCCTGCTGCAGGCCGGCATCCCCGAAGGCGCCGTGCAACTGCTGCCGGGTGAAGGCCACACCGTGGGCGCCGCCCTGGTGAGCGACGAGCGCGTCAAAGGCGTGATGTTCACCGGCTCCACCGAAGTCGCCGGCATCCTCGCCCGCAACGTCGCCGGCCGCCTGGACGCCCAGGGTCGCCCGATCCCACTGATCGCCGAGACCGGCGGCCAGAACGCCATGATCGTCGACTCCTCCGCCCTGCTGGAGCAGGTGGTCAACGACGTGGTCGCCTCCGCCTTCGACAGCGCCGGCCAGCGCTGCTCCGCCCTGCGCGTGCTGTGCCTGCAGGAAGACGTGGCCGACCGCGCACTGGAGATGCTCAAGGGCGCCATGGCCGAATGCCGCCTGGGCAACCCGGACAACATCATCGTCGACATCGGCCCGGTGATCGACGCCGAAGCCAAGGCCGGTATCGACCGCCACATCGAAGCCATGCGCAAGAAAGGCCGCCACGTCTACCAGGTCGCCCGCACCGAAGGCGACGTGATGAGCCGCGGCACCTTCGTCATGCCGACCCTGATCGAACTGGAAGGCCTGGACGAGCTGGAGCGCGAAGTGTTCGGCCCGGTGCTGCACGTGCTGCGCTACAAGCGCGAGAACCTGGACCAACTGCTGGACCAGATCAATGCCACCGGCTACGGCCTGACCCTGGGCGTGCACACCCGCATCGACGAAACCATCGCCAAGGTGGTGGACAAGGCCCACGCCGGCAACCTCTACGTCAACCGCAACATGGTCGGTGCCGTGGTCGGCGTGCAGCCCTTCGGCGGTGAAGGCCTCTCCGGCACCGGCCCGAAAGCCGGCGGCCCGCTGTACATGTACCGCCTGCTCGCCACCCGCCCGGAGGATGCGGTCACCCGCACCTTCCAGCGCCTCGACGAGCAACAGGCCGACGCCGGTCTGCGCACGCTCCAGGAAGAGCGCCAGGGCAAACCGCTGGCCGCTCTCAAGGAGTGGGCCGCGAAGGAAGGCCGTGGCGAACTGGCCAGCCTCTGCGACCGCTTCGCCGAGCTGTCCCAGAGCGGCCTGAGCCGCACCCTCCCCGGCCCGACCGGCGAGCGCAACACCTACCTGCTGCTGCCCCGCGAGAACGTGCTGGGCCTGGCCGACGACGAAGCCGATCTGCTGGTCCAACTGGCGGGCGCGCTGTCGGTGGGCAACCGCGTGGTCTGGCAGGACGGCGAAGTGACCAAGGCCCTGCGCACCAAACTGCCGAAGGCGGTTCAGTCGCGCATCCAGTTGGTCGCCGATTGGAAGAGCGAGGACGTGGCGTTCGACGCCGTGCTGCACCACGGTGATTCCGATCAGCTGCGCGAGATCTGCCAGCAGGTCGCCGCCCGCAAGGGCGCGATCATCGGCGTCCAGGGCCTGTCCCGTGGGGAAACCGCCGTACCGCTGGAGCGCCTGCTGATCGAACGCTCCCTCAGCGTCAACACTGCCGCCGCCGGCGGCAACGCCAGCCTGATGACCATCGGCTGACGCCCCGGGCCGCCTCGCGGCCCAACGGCCCGCGCTTCCACAAGAAGCCGGGCCGCCTGGTTCCCGGCCTTGCGCCGGGCACCTTCCCAGTCGGCGGCCCGTCCCGCCACCCGCCCCCAGGGCACGAGAGCGACGCCACAAGCGTCGCTCTTTTTTTGCCTGGCGTTCCGGCAGCCCTTACCGGGTTCGCCGCTGCCGCTGCAGCCGATCAGGTACGGAAGCACCGCACCCGTTGGTTCAGCTCGTTGCCAAGGTCGGTGAGGTTGTGAGCCTGGCGCTGGCCGCTGTCGGCGGCGACCCGGACTCCCACAACTTCGCGGTGAAGAACGGCTGCAACCTGATGGTCACCCCGCTGATGAAGGGTGACGAGGAAATGGTGGACCTGAAGAACACGTTCGAAGCTGCCCTGGCCAACAACCCCGATGTACCGCGCCCGCAACTGATGGTGCTGCGCCACACCCATGTGCACAGCATGGGCGACCCGGAAGGCTGGAAGCCCGACGCCGTTGCCATCTCGCGCTTCTACCGCACCTTCGACGCCTGGTTCGGCAACAAGCAGCCCCGGTCAACGGCATCCTGCCGCCCAGCCCGGAAGAGATGTTCAGGGACCGCTCCGAATTCGAGCTGGAGAACATCCGCATTTCCCTGAATGCCCCGGTTGCCCGGAGCGAGGGCAATCGTGAGAAGCTCGCGACCTCCAGACAGACGTCGATGAGGAAGTCGCGGCATGCATTTCACCCACATGTCCGTCGCCCGGAAGCTGAAGTTCTACCAACTGGTGGCGTTCGACCAGGTCCTGCAGAGTGGCTCCCTCTTGCGTGCGGCGCAGGCGCTCAACCTCACCCAGCCGGCGGTGACCAAGATCATCCATGAGCTGGAGTCCTACTTCGGTGCACCCCTGCTGGTGCGCAGCAACCGGGGTGTCAGCGCCACGCCCCTGGGCGAGCGGGTCGCACGCCGGGGCAAGTCGCTGCTGGCCGAGCTGCGCGCGCTGACGGACGAGGTCAACGCCTACCAGGAAGGCACCTCGGGCCACGTCGTGGTCGGCACACTGATTTCCGCATCCAGCTCCTTGCTGCCCCAGGCCCTGCAACTGCTCAAGCAGCGGGCGCCGAAGGTGCTCGTCTCCCTGCGCGTCGGGCAGATGGATCAGCTTTTCCCGGCCCTCACGGTGGGTGAAGTGGACCTGGTGGTCGGGCGCGTGCCGGATGACTGGCGCACCCACCGCAAGGCGTCCCAACTGGACGTGACGGTGCTCTACGGGGAAGAGCTGGCCATCGTCGCCGGCGCCCGCCACCCGTTGCTCCGGCAGCCCACGGTACAGCTCGGCCAACTGCTGGACTGCCCCTGGGTCCTGCCGACCCAGGACTCGCTGCTGCGGCGCACCGTGGATGGCCTGTTCCACGAAACCGACCTGCCCCTGCCGGGCAACGTGGTGGAGTCGCTGTCGATCCTCACCAACATCAGCCTCATGCAGGACCAGCAGACCGTCGCCGTCATGCCCCTGGAAGCCGCCCGGCAGTTCACCGAAGCCGGGCTGCTGGGCATCCTCGACCTGGGGCGCCGTCTGCAGTTCGGTGACATCGGCTACTTCCGCGCCGGCAACCGGGACCTCGGCCCGGCCGTGCACCTGTTCCAGCAATGCCTGGAGGAAGCCGGCGCGCTGCAGCGCGCGGCACCTGCGGACCCTCCAGCTATTCCATAAACAAATATCAGAGAACCATCTCTTCATTATTCGCTTATAGGACGCCTCCCTAGACTCCTCCGAAACCCCTGGAATCGGAGGCCGCTGTGTCCAATCCCCCCGCCCTGCTTCGCCATTACGTGAACGGCGAATTCGTCACCACGCCCCGGACCTTCGACAAGCTGTCCCCCATCGACGGCCGCCTGCTCGGCCGGGTCTGCGAAGCCGATGCCGAGCTGGTGGACCGCGCCGTGGCGGCAGCCCGGTCGGCCCAGGAAGGTGCCTGGGCCCACTACAGCGCCAGCCAGCGGGCTGACGTACTGCTGCGCATCGCCGAAGGCATCGAGCGGCGCTTCGACGCCTTCGTCGCCGCAGAAGTGGCCGACACCGGTCGCCCGGTGCACCAGGCGCGGACCCTGGACATCGCCCGGGGCGTGCAGAACTTCCGCACCTTCGCCGAGCTGATCCGCCAGACCGGGGGCGAGTACTACGAGATGCGCACCGCCGAGGGCGAAGACGTCTTCAGCTACACCCTGCGCAAGCCCCATGGCGTGGTGGCGATCATCTCGCCGTGGAACCTGCCGATGCTGCTGCTCACCTGGAAAGTGGCGCCGGCGCTGGCCTGCGGCAACGCGGTGGTGGTCAAGCCCTCGGAAGACACCCCCTCCACCGCCACACTGCTGGCGGAAGTGATGCAGGCCGCTGGCGTGCCGGCGGGGGTGTTCAACCTGGTACATGGCTTCGGGCCGAACTCCGCTGGGGAATTCCTCACCCGCCACCCGGGCGTGGACGCCATCACCTTCACCGGCGAATCGCGTACCGGCGCCACCATCATGAAGGCGGCCGCCGAGGGCGTGCGCGAAGTCTCCTTCGAACTGGGCGGCAAGAACGCCGCCGTGGTCTTTGCCGATTGCGACTTCGAGGCCGCCGTCGCCGGCGTGCTGCGCTCCAGCTTCACCAACAGCGGGCAGGTCTGCCTGTGCTCGGAGCGCGTCTATGTCGAGCGACCGATCTTCGAGCGCTTCGTCGCCGCGCTGAAAGCCGGTGCCGAAGGCCTGAAGATCGGTTACCCCGACGAGCCCGACGTGAAGATGGGCTCGCTGATCTCCCACGCGCACCGCGACAAGGTGCTCGGCTACTTCGAACTGGCACGCCAGGAAGGCGCCACCGTGGTGACCGGTGGCGACATCCCCCACTTCGGCGACGACCGCGACCAGGGTGCCTACGTGCGCCCCACCATCTGGACCGGGCTGGCGGACGACGCCCGCTGCATGCGCGAGGAAGTCTTCGGGCCGGTCTGCCACGTCGCCCCCTTCGACCGCGACGACGAGGTCATCGCCCGGGTCAACGACTCCGACTACGGCCTTGCCGCCGCCATCTGGACCCGCGACCTGAAGCGTGCCCATCAGGTATCCCGGCGCCTGCGCGTAGGCATGGTGTGGGTGAACACCTGGTTCCTGCGCGACCTGCGCACGCCCTTCGGCGGCGCCCGCCTTTCGGGGCTGGGCCGCGAAGGGGGCCGCCACTCCCTGGACTTCTACTCCGAAGCCACCACCGTCTGCGTCAACCCCTGAGCAGGAGCGACTCCATGCATCCAGCACTCCTCGAAGCCGCCGAACGCCTGCGCCAGGCCGAGCAAAGCGGCCAACCCTGCGCCCCGGTGCGCGACCTGATCGCCCGCGCCCTGGACGAAAACCCCGGGCAGGACCCGGTCGCCCTGGCCTATGCCATCCAGCGCAGCAACACCCAGGCAGCCCGTGACGCCGGCCTGCGTCCGGTGGGCCGCAAGATCGGCCTGACCTCCCGCGCCGTGCAGCAGCAACTGGGGGTGGACCAGCCGGATTTCGGCCTGCTGTTCGCCGACCACGCGCGCGGCGACGGCCAGCCCATTGCCTGGAGCGACACCCGGCAACCCAAGGTCGAGGCGGAGATTGCCCTGGTCCTGGAGCACGACCTGCCCCACGAACGCCACACCGTCGCCGACCTGATCCGCGCCACCGCGTTCGCCCTGCCGGCCATCGAGGTGGTCGGCAGCCGCATCGCCAACTGGGACATCCGCCTGGTGGACACCATTGCCGACAACGCCTCCTCCGGCCTGTTCGTGCTCGGCACCCGGCCGGTCAGGCTGGGGCAGCTCGACCTGGTGCGCTGCGGCATGAACATGACCCTGCGCGGCGAGCCGGTTTCCGTGGGCGCGGGAGCCGCCTGCCTGGACAACCCGCTCAATGCGGCCGTCTGGCTGGCCGACACCATGGCCCGCCTGGGCGAGCCCCTGCGCGCCGGCGACATCCTGCTCACCGGCGCCCTGGGCCCCATGGTCACGGCCCGGCCGGGGGATGTGTTCACCGCCCATATCCAGGGCCTGGGCAGCGTCAGCGCCGCCTTCGCCCGCCAGGACTGAGGGGATCGTCCATGCCCAAGAAACGCACAGTCGCCATCGTCGGCTCCGGCAACATCGGCACCGACCTGATGATCAAGATCCTGCGCAACGCACAGCATCTGGAAATGGGCGCCCTGGTCGGCATCGACCCGGCGTCCGACGGCCTGGCCCGCGCCGCCCGCCTGGGCGTGGCCACCAGCCATGAAGGCGTCGAGGGACTGACCCGCCTGCCGGTGTTCGACGAGATCGACTTCGTCTTCGACGCCACCAGCGCCACCGCCCACGTGCAGAACGACGCCTTCCTGCGCAGCGTGAAGCCCGGCATCCGCCTGATCGACCTGACCCCGGCAGCCATCGGCCCCTATTGCGTGCCGGTGGTGAACCTGGAGCACAACCTGCACCTGCACAACGTGAACATGGTCACCTGCGGCGGCCAGGCCACCATCCCCATGGTGACGGCGGTCTCGCGGGTGGCCAAGGTCCACTACGCCGAGATCATCGCCTCCATCGCCAGCCAGTCCGCCGGCCCCGGCACCCGCGCCAATATCGACGAGTTCACCGAGACCACTGCCAAGGCCATCGAGGTGATCGGCGGGGCGGCCAAGGGCAAGGCGATCATCATCATGAACCCGGCCGAACCGCCGCTGATGATGCGCGACACCGTGTTCGTGCTCAGCGACGCCGCCGACCCGGCGCAGGTCGCCGCCAGCGTGGCGGAAATGGCCGCCGCCGTGCAGGCCTACGTGCCCGGCTACCGCCTCAAGCAGGACGTCCAGTTCGACCGGGTGCAGGACCTGAACATCCCCGGTCATGGCCGCTTCAGCGGGCTCAAGACCTCCATCTTCCTGGAGGTGGAAGGAGCCGGCCACTACCTGCCGAGCTACGCCGGCAACCTCGACATCATGACCTCCGCCGCGCTGGCCACCGCCGAGCGCATGGCCCAGGCGATGAACCACGGCTGAGGAGACGCCCCATGGCATTCGACCCGAGCAAGAAGCTCTACATCTCCGACGTGACCCTGCGCGACGGCAGCCACGCCATCCGCCACCAGTATTCGATCGAGCAGGTGCAAACCATCGCCCGCGCTCTGGATGCAGCCCGCGTGGACGCCATCGAAGTGACCCATGGCGACGGCCTGCAGGGCTCCTCCTTCAACTACGGCTTCGGCGCCCACAGCGACCTGGAGTGGATCGAAGCGGCAGCGGAGGTGATCGAGCACGCACGCCTGACCGTGCTGCTGCTGCCCGGCATCGGCACCGTGCACGACCTCAAGGCGGCCTACGACGCGGGAGCCCGCAGCGTGCGGGTGGCCACCCACTGCACCGAGGCGGATGTGTCGAAGCAGCACATCGAATACGCCCGCCACCTGGGCATGGACACCGTCGGCTTCCTGATGATGAGCCACATGATCCCGGCCGAGGAGTTGGCGAAGCAGGGCCAGTTGATGGAGCGCTACGGCGCAACCTGCATCTACATGGCCGACTCCGGCGGGGCGATGAACATGAACGATGTGCGCGAGCGCATGCGCGCCTTCAAGGCCGTGCTCGCCCCCGAGACCCAGACCGGCATGCACGCCCACCACAACCTGTCGCTGGGGGTGGCCAACTCCATCGTCGCCGTGGAGGAAGGCTGCGACCGCATCGACGCCAGCCTCGCCGGCATGGGTGCCGGGGCCGGCAACGCGCCGCTGGAGGTGTTCATCGCCGCCGCCGAACGCCTGGGCTGGAACCACGGCACCGACCTCTACCGCCTGATGGACGCCGCCGACGACCTGGTACGCCCGCTGCAGGACCGCCCCGTGCGGGTGGACCGGGAGACCCTCGGCCTTGGTTACGCCGGGGTGTATTCGAGCTTCCTGCGTCATGCCGAGGTCGCCGCGCAGAAGTACGGCCTCAAGACCCTGGACATCCTCGTCGAGCTGGGCCGCCGGCGCATGGTCGGCGGCCAGGAAGACATGATCGTCGACGTCGCCCTCGACCTGCTGGCCCGCCAACCGGAGAACCGCCCATGAGCCTCGACATCCGCCCCATCGCCGCCGCCCTGGACCAGGCCGCGCGCCGCGCCGAAGCCCTGCCGCAGTTCAGCGCCACCACGCCCTTTTCGCTGGACGAGGCCTACCGCATCCAGCGCGCCTCGATGCAGCACCGCTACGACGATGGCGAGCGCAGCATCGGCATAAAGCTGGGCTTCACCAGCCGCGCCAAGATGATCCAGATGGGCGTGGACAGCCTGATCTGGGGCTGGCTCACCGACGCCATGCTGGAGGAAGACGGCGGCCTGGTGGACCTGTCGCGCTACATCCACCCCCGCGTCGAGCCGGAAGTCTGCTTCCTCACCCGCCGCGACATCGACCGCCCGCTGACCCTGCTGGAAGCCGCCGACTGGATCGAAGCGGTGGCACCGGCCCTGGAGATCATCGACTCCCGCTACCAGGCCTTCGCCTTCACCCTGGAAGACGTGGTGGCCGACAACTGCTCCTCCTCCGGCCTCACCGTCGGCCCCTGGTCCCGCGACGTCTCCGGGCTGGCCAATGCCGGTGTGGTCATGCGCCTGGACGGCCGAGCGGTCCAGGTCGGCTCCACGGCGGCCATCCTCGGTCAGCCCCTGCGCAGCCTGGCGCACGCCTCCCGCCTGCTGCACGACGCCGAGTGCGTGCTGCCGGCCGGCAGCCTGGTGATGGCCGGCGCGGCCACCGCCGCCGAGGCCCTTTACCCCGGCGCCCACGTCAGCGTCGAGATCCTCGGGCTGGGCGAGAGCCACTTCACGGTCCGTGCCTGACCCTTCGCCGCCCTCACAAGGAGCCACCATGACCGCCGATAACCGCTCCACCGTCGTCCCCGGCAAGGCCAAGCCCCGGGGCCGCTTTCCCCACATCAAGCGCGCCGGCGACCTGCTGTTCGTTTCCGGCACCAGCTCGCGACGCCCGGACAACAGCTTCGCCGGCGTCGAGGTCGATGCCCTGGGTACCACCCGGCTGGACATCCGCACCCAGACCCGGGCCGTGATCGAGAACATCCGCGACATCCTCGCCAGCGAAGGCGCACGCCTGGAGGACCTGGTGGAGATCAGCAGCTTCCTCGTCGATATGAACGACTTCGGTGGCTACAACGAGGTCTACGCCGAGTACTTCGACGAGTCCGGCCCCACCCGCACCACCGTGGCCGTCCACCAGTTGCCCCACCCGCACCTGCGCATCGAGATCAAGGCCATCGCCTACGCCCCCCGCCACCGCTGAGGACAGAACAATGCACAAGAACCACTTCAGCCCGCCGCTCAACTTCAACCACTGGATCGAGGCAAACGCCCACCTGCTGCGGCCCCCCGTCGGCAACCGGCAGGTCTGGCAGGACAGCGACTTCATGGTCACCGTGGTCGGTGGGCCCAACCAGCGCACGGACTTCCACGACGACCCGATGGAGGAGTTCTTCTACCAGTTCAGGGGCAACGCCTACCTGAACATCTGGGACCGCGGGCGCTACGACCGGGTGGAGCTGCGCGAGGGCGACATCTACCTGATGGCCCCCCACGTCATCCACTCACCGCAACGCCCGGAGGCGGACAGCCTGTGCCTGGTCATCGAGCGCCAGCGCCCGATCGGCCTGCGTGACGCCCTGCAATGGTCCTGCGCACGCTGCGGCACCCTCGTCAAACGCTACGAGATGCAACTGGAGAGCATCGTCAACGACCTGCCACCGGTCTACGAGCAGTTCTACGCCACCTCCGAACAGGCCCGCCGTTGCCCCGAATGCGGCGACATCCACCCCGGTCGCGACTGGCAGACCTGGCACCAGACCCTCAACGAGTTCCACCGCCTATGAAGATCGACATCCACTCCCACTTCTTCCCGCCGATCAGCCAGGACGAGGCCGCCCGCCTCTGCCCCGAGCGCGCCCCCTGGCTGCGCGCCGAAGGCCGCAGCGGGCAGATCATGGTCGGCACCACGCCGTTCCGCCCCGTGCACGACGCGCTCTGGGACCCGCAGCGCCGCCTGGAGCACCTGGACGAACAGGGCCTGGACATCCAGGTCATGTGCGCGACCCCGGTGATGTTCGGCTACGACCAGCCCCTCGAACGCGCGCTGCCCTGGGCGCAGTTGATGAACGACCGCGCCCTGGAAATGGCCAACCACGCGCCGAACCGCCTCAAGGTGCTGGCCCAGGTCCCGCTGCAGGACATCGACGCCGCCTGCCGCGAGGCCAGCCGGGCCGTGGCGGCCGGGCATGTGGGCGTCCAGATCGGCAACCACGTCGGCAACCAGGACCTGGACCAGGACGGCCTGGTGACCTTTCTCCACCACTGCGCGACCGAGGGCATCCCGCTGCTGGTGCACCCCTGGGACATGATGGGCCGCGAACGCATGAAGCGCTGGATGCTGCCCTGGCTGGTGGCCATGCCGGCAGAAACCCAGTTGGGGATTCTCTCGCTGATCCTCTCCGGCGCCTTCGAGCGGCTGCCCGACACCCTGCGGCTGTGTTTCGCCCATGGCGGCGGTGCTTTCGCCTTCCTGCTGGGGCGGGTGGACAACGCCTGGCGCCACCGCGACATCGTCCGCGAAGACTGCCCCAACCCGCCCTCCAGCTACGTGAAGCGCTTCTTCGTCGACTCCGCCGTGTTCGACCCGCGCGCCCTGCAACTGCTGGTGGACGTCATGGGCGCAGACCGGGTGATGCTGGGCTCCGATGCACCCTTCCCGCTGGGCGAGCAACGCATCGGCGCCGGCGTGCTGGAACACCCGCACCTGACCGAGGCCGACAAGGCCCGCATCGTCGCCGGCAACGCCCGGCGCTTCTTCAACCTCGACTGAACCGCCGGGCCGATGGACATCGTCTTCCACCGGCCCGCAACGCCCGTGCCCATCCCTTCCGAGAACAACTCCAACAAGGAATCCGCCATGAACGCGCGCGTACACGCCCTCACCGAACTCATCGACCGCAGCCCGATCTCCGCCTTGCAGGTGCGGGTGCTGGTGCTCTGCTTTCTCATCGTCCTGCTGGACGGCTTCGACACCGCGGCCATCGGCTACATCGCCCCCGAGCTGATCCGCGACTGGGGCATCGAGCGGACAGCCCTGGCCCCGGCCTTCGGTGCGGGCCTGTTCGGCATGCTGCTGGGCAGCTTCTGCTTCGGACCGCTGGCGGACCGGCACGGGCGCAAGGCGGTGCTGCTGGTCTGCGTGCTGATCATTGCCGGCGGCACCCTCGCCTGCGCCCTGGCGCCGTCCATCGAGGTGCTGGCGGCGCTGCGCTTCGCCACCGGCATCGGCCTGGGCGGGGTGCTGCCCAACTGCATCACCCTCTGCTCGGAGTACTCGCCAGCCCGGCGGCGCATGCTGCTGGTCACCCTCAGCTACTCGGGCTTCACCCTGGGGCTGGCGCTGGGCGGCGGGCTGGCGGGTTGGCTGCTGCCGCTGATCGGCTGGCAGGGGCTGCTGCTGGTCGGCGGCCTGGCACCGCTGCTGCTGTGGCCGGTGCTGTTCTACGGCTTGCCGGAGTCGGTGTGCTTCATGGCCAGCCAGGCGCGTCACCGGGCAGCACTGGTGCGGGTCCTGGAGCGCATTGCCGGCCAGGGTGACTGGGCCAGCCGCCTGGACACCCTGGCGGCCGCCCCGTCCCACACCCCGGCGGTTCGCGCATCGATCGCGGCGTTGTTCAGCGCCGGCCAATTGCCGCGCACGCTGCTGCTGTGGCTGACCTTCTTCTGCTGCCTGTTCGTCTTCTACCTGCTGACCAACTGGCTGCCGACCGTGCTGCGCGCCAGCGGCTACGCGACCACCGAGGCCGCCCACATCAGCGCGATGATGCCGTTCGGCGGCGTGCTGGGCGGCATCGCCATGGCCTTGCTGATGGACCGCATCGGCGCCCTGCGCATCCTGCCCTGGCTGTGCCTGGTGGCCAGCCTCGCCCTGGCGCTGGTCAGCACCCAGTTGGGCAGTGCCTGGGGCACCCTGGGCATCGTGTTCCTGGCCGGCTTCAGCCTGACCGGTGCGTTGAACAACCTCAGCGTGGTGGCCGCCACCCTCTACCCCATGACCTCGCGCGCCACCGGCGTTGCCTGGGCCCTGGCCGCCGGCCGGGCCGGTTCCATCATCGGTTCGATGCTGGGGGGCTGGCTGTTCGCCGAAGCGGGCGAGCTGGGCCGGTTCTTCGTCTGGATCGCCCTGCCGGTGCTGCTGGCGAGCCTGGCCCTGGGGCTGATGCAGCGCATGGCGAGTCGCCAGGAGGCGATGGCCGCCACCGCGTAACGCGACAGCGGCGGGCACAAGAAAGCGGGCAGCGCCCACCGGCGTTGCCCGCTTTGCTTTGCAGCGTCTCAGCGGCGCAAGGGCAGCGGGGCTGGCGCCTCACCGGCGACCGGCCGCGATGCGCGAAAACGCAGCAGGTAGATGAGCGTCATCACCCCCAGGAACGGCAGGCCCCAGATCAGCGTCAGCGAGAAGGCTTCGGTGAACAGCGTGGTGACCATCACCGCGAGCATCAGCAGCAGGCCGGCCAGGCTGGTCCAGGGGTAACCCCAGAGGCGGAACTCCAGGGTGTCGACGGCCTGGCGCCGGCGAAAGAGCAAGTGGGTGAGGAAGATGCCGGCCCAGGTGAACATGGCGCCGAACATGGCGATGGACATCATCAGGGTGAAGGCCCGCTCCGGCTCGACGATGTAGAGCAGCGTGCCCAGACCGATGCCCAGGGAAGACAGCAGCAGCGCCGCCAGCGGAACGCCACGCCGGCTGACCCGTCCGAACAGGGCCGGTGCCTGGCCGGCGCGGGCCAGGCTGAACATCAGCCGCGAGGTGATGTACAGCTGGCTGTTCATTGCCGAGAGTGCGGCCACCAGCACCACGGCGTTGAACAGGGCCCCGGCGAACGGCACGCCGGTCGCCTGCATCACCAGGACGAAGGGGCTCTGGCCCCCGTCGTTCTGGCGCCAGGGCAGGATCGCCAGCACCAGCGCCAGGGTCAGCAGGTAGAACAGCACCAGCCGCACCAGGGTGATGCGGAACGCACGGGTCACGGAACGCTTCGGGTCACGGGCCTCCCCCGCTGCCACGGCGATCATCTCGATGCTGAGGTAGCTGAAGAACGCCACGATCACCGCCACCCAGGTGCCCCAGTAGCCATGGGGGAAGAAGCCGCCGTCGCGGGTGTAGTTGGCGAAGCCGATGGGGCCGCCGGCCGGTGCATCGAAGACCACCCAGGCGCCCAGCAGGATGAACCCGACGATGGCGCCGAGCTTGAGTACCGAGAACAGGTATTCGACGGTGCCGAACGCCTGCACGCTGAGGAGGTTCACCGCCACCAGCGCGGCGGAGAACGTGACCATCCAGTAGCCGCCCGGCACGTCGGGGAACCAGTAGGCCATGTACAGGGCAGCGGCGGTGATCTCGGTGCCGACGGCGAAGACGATCGAGGTCCAGTAGGCATAGCGGATCAGAAAGCCGAACCAGGGCGCGACGTAGAACTCGGCGAACGACCCAAAGGACCCGGAGGTGGGATGGCGGACGGTCATTTCCGCCAGGCAGCCCATCAACAGCAGGGCGATCACCGCGCCAATGGCGTAGCTCACCAGCACGCTGGGGCCGGCGAAGCCGATGGCGAATCCACTGCCGAGGAACAGGCCGGTACCGATGGCGCCACCGATGGCGATCATCGACAACTGGCCGCTGCCCAGGCTTTGCTTGAGGCCCTGCTCGCGCTGGGTCAGGTCATCGAACGTGCGTGTTGTTCTTGTCATGTTCGCAACTCCTGTGGAGGGGTGGGTCAGATCACCGACTGCAGATCGACGCCAAGGGGGTCGTCGAGGTCAAGGCGCTCGCAGTCGGCGCGACTCGAGCGAGGGGGAATCGGCATGGCAACTCCTGATGGATGCTCGTGGGCGGTTCCGCAGGCCGTGTGGCATGCGCTCTCCAGGGATGCTATCCAGCGTCGCCATTACTCAAAAATAGAAAACGGGCTCGCGTCTATTCCTATTCGGAATACTCGGAGTGACCTGCATCCTCCATCAGGGCGCGATCAGCTCGATGAAGGCACGCGACAGCGGCGAGCGCTCGTCGTCCCGGCGTACCAGCCACACGGCGGTGGTGGCGCCGGCGTCCAGCAGCGGGCGGTAGACGACGCCGTCGAAATGCATGCGGGTGAAGGACGCCGGCAGCACCGAGACCCCGAGTCCCGCTGCCACCAGCCCGATCAGGGTCAGGGCGCTGTGGGACTCCTGGGTGATGCGCAGGCTGAAGCCGGCCTCGTGGGCCAGGGCGATCACCTGGTCGTAGAGGCCGGTGCCGGCATTGCGCGGGAAGTACACGAAGGGTTCGGCTGCCAGCTCCGCCAGGTGCAGGCCGGCGCTCTCGCCTGCCAGCCGGTGCTGGGCGGGCAGCACCGCCACCAGCGGCTCGCGGAACAGCTCCACCGCCACCAGAGACTCGGGCAACGGCAGCGGGCGGATCAGCCCCACCTGGATGCGCCCGTTGAGCAGCGCGTCGGCCACCTCCCGGCTGTTCAGCTCGTGCAGCTCCAGTTGCACCTCGGGGAAGGCCTGGCGAAAGCGCAGGATGGCGCCGGGAATCACCGAGGTGAACGGCGCCGAGGAGGTGAACCCCAGCTTCAACTGGCCCAGTTCACCGCGCTGGGCGCGGCGCGCCACCTCGGCGGCCTGGCTCACCTGGGCGAGCACCTGGCGGGCCTCGTCGAGGAACAGCCGCCCGGCCTCGGTGAGGGCCACGCGGCGGTTGGTGCGCTCGAACAGTCGCGCCCCCAGTTCCTCTTCCAGGGCCTGGATCTGCTGGCTCAGGGGCGGCTGGGAAATACCCAGCAGTTCCGCCGCGCGGCCGAAGTGGAGTTCGTCGGCGACGGCAATGAAGTAACGCAGGTGGCGGAGTTCCATGGCAGCGATTGATAGGTTTCAGATATCAAAGATGTCGAACAATATATTGGAAACGTGTATTGCGCACCGATAGGCTTTCCCCGTCCCCCAGAGCCCGCCAGCAGCGGGCCACGGCCCTGATGGGCCGACTTGCCTGATTCGCGTGATGAGGTCCCCGATGAACCACCCCGAGCGCCAGACTGCCACCGGCGCGCCCGCCGAGCCGCCTTCCCATATCGAGAAAGGCAGCGCCACCTTCCTGCGCACCAACCTGGCGCTGTTCTGCGGCGGCTTCGCCACCTTCGCCCTCCTCTATTGCGTGCAACCGATGATGCCGGTGCTGGCCCAGGCGTTCGCCATCAATGCCGCCGAGGCCAGCCTGGTGCTGTCGGTGTCCACCCTGGCGCTGGCGGTGGGCCTGCTGTTCACCGGCTCGCTGTCCGACGCCCTGGGGCGCAAGCGGGTGATGGGCGTTTCGCTGCTCTGCGCAGCCCTGTTCACCCTCGCCAGCGCGGCCATGACGCGCTGGGAACTGGTGCTGCTGATGCGTGTGCTGGTGGGGCTCTCCCTCAGCGGGCTCACGGCCGTGGCCATGACCTACCTGAGCGAGGAGATCCACCCGGCCCACACCGGGCTGGCGGTGGGCCTGTACATCGGCGGCAACGCCATCGGCGGGATGAGCGGCCGCCTGGTGGCCGGGGTGATGGTGGACTACCTCTCCTGGCACTGGGTGCTGGCCTGCATCGGCCTGCTGGCGCTGCTCGCCGGCCTGGTGTTCTGGCGCCTGCTGCCGGAGTCCCGGCACTTCCGCCCCCGGCCGATCACCCTGGGCAACCTGGCCGGCGGCTTCGCCCTGCACCTGCGCGATGCCCGGCTGCCGGTGCTGTTCGTCGAGGCCTTCCTGCTGATGGGCAGCCTGGTGACCTTCTTCAACTACATCGGTTTCCACCTGCTGCAGGCGCCCTACCACCTCAGCCAGGCGGCGGTGGGTATGCTCTCCATCGTCTACCTCTCCGGCACCTACAGCTCGGCCATGGCCGGCTCGCTGGCCGACCGGGTGGGCCGGCAGAAGGTGCTGTGGGTGATGATCCTGCTGATGCTCGGCGGCTTCGGCCTCACCCTGCTGGCGCCGCTGCCGCTGATCCTGTTGGGCATGCTGCTGTTCACCTTCGGCTTCTTCGGCGCCCACTCGGTGGCCAGCGGCTGGGTCGGCCGCCGTGCCACCCAGGCACGCGGCCAGGCGGCCTCGCTCTACCAGGCGTTCTACTACACCGGTTCCGGCGTGGCCGGCAGCGTCGGCGGGCTGTTCTGGCACCAGGCCGGCTGGCACGGCATCGGCCTGTTCGTCGGCGGCATGCTGGTGCTGGCCCTGGTACTGGCCATCGGCCTGGCACGGCGCCCCCTGGGCGATCCGGGCCCCTGCCCGGGAGGCCCGCGCTGAGCCCGTTGCCTGGCTGGCGGAATGCCCTGCACCTGCTTTAGTAAGGAGCTGTAGGCAACATCGCACCAGGGAGGGCACGTGAAAGACCAATACAAGGCCGAACAGGAACGCATCGTCTGGCGCCGCGAGACGCTCGGCATCGACACCCCGTCGGAACCGCGCCGCCGCCCCTGGGCCCTGGCCCTCTCCGGCGGCGGCATCCGCAGCGCCACCTTCTGTTTCGGCGTACTCCAGGCCCTGGCCCGCGCGCCCTACGCCCCCGCCAACCGGCCCCTCGGCAGCAATGGCGACGCCCACACCGAACGCCTGCTGCCGCGCTTCGACTACCTCTCCACCGTGAGCGGCGGCGGCTACATGGGCTCGTTCTTCTCCAGCCTGTTCCAGCCCGGGCGTCTGCGCTCCAGCACGGGCACCGAACAGGCCCAGGCGCGCCAGGCCGCCGAGAACGCCTACCGGGTGCTGGGCTACCAGCCGCCGGGGCGCATCCACTCCTCCACCGACTACCGAGCGGCGCCGGTCGGCGCCGGGCCCACCGCCTGGCTGCGGGAAAACGGCCGCTACCTGACACCCACCGGCGCCGGTGACCTGATCTACGCCCTGGCAATGACCTGGCGCAACTGGGTGGCCGTGCACCTGGTGATCGGGTTGCCGATCCTGCTGGTCACCGCGCTGCTGGCGCTGACCCAGGGCGTGGCCTGTTCGCGCTGGAGCCTGTTCTGCGACCACCTCCTGGCCATTCCCCTGTGCATCGCCCTGGTGGCCGTGGCCCCGCTGATGATGGCGTACTGGCTGATCTACTCACGCAAGACCCAGGACGAACGGCCCACGCTGCGCAACTGGGCCGCCGGCAGCGCCCTGGCGATGGCAGTGGTGCTCACCTGGGTATCCATCACAACGGACAAGCTGCCGACGCCCGCCCGCGACCTGCTCTGGGTAGTGGTCACGGTGCTCGGCCTGGGGCTGGCCTGGTGCGCCGCCCTGGTGACCTCCCAGTACCGGAAGCAACGCCCCAATGAGAAGGACGATGGGCTGGATGCCGACAACGTGCGCAACTACCGCCTCAGGGCCACCCGGGCACTGAGCAAGGCCATTACCTGGGCCGTTGCCGCCCTGGTGCTGGTGCTGGTGCACCAACTGACGTTCGAGCTGTACACGGTGCTGGCCCGTCACTGGCAGGGCAGCCTGACCTTCAGCGTGCTGCCGGTGCTGATCTGGCTGGTGCGTCACCTGGCCCGCAGCCGTGACGAAAAGCCCGCAACCGGGCTGCTGAAGAAGCTGCCCCTGGACGCCCTGGCACTGGTCGCCGGCCTGGCCCTGCTGCTGGCCGTGACCCTGGCCTGGGGCCTGCTGGCCCACTGGTTCGCCTGGAACGGGCAGGTGCCGGGCGCCCACGCGGGTGACACGCAGCTCTTCCGCTTCGGCCTGCTGGCGGTCATCGCCCTGGTGATGACGGTGGTCACCGGGCAGTTCATCGGTTTCATCAACCTCTCCAGCCTGCAGGCGTTCTACTCCGCCCGCCTGACCCGCGCCTACCTGGGGGCCTCCAACGGCCAGCGCTTCGACGTCGCCTGCGCCCAGAGGCGGCGCATGAGCGTGTCGCAGACGCTCTCGCAGGACGACATTTCCCTGCAGGACTACTACGGCAGGCGCACCGCCGGCCCGCTGCACCTGATCAACGTCACCGTGAACCTGACCGTGGACCCGGCCGAGCAACTGGTGCAGCGCGACCGCAAGGGCAAGCCGCTGTGCGTGGCGCCCTACCGCTATGTGCCTGGCGGCGAGCAGGATCAGGTCACCAGCTTCATCCTCGACGGCCAGCGCAAAAGCCGGCTGCCACCCCACGGCCGCGGCGAGATCAACCAGCCGCTGAGCCTCGGTCAGTGGGTGGCCACCTCCGGCGCCGCTGTCAGCACCGGCCTCGGCCGCCAGACCAGCCTTGGCCTCTCGCTGCTGCTGGGGCTGGCCAACGTGCGCCTGGGCACCTGGTGGCAGAGCAACTTCGTCGACCGCACCAAGCCACTGTCGCGGATCGACGAAGCACCCTCGCACTGGCTGCCGACCCAGACCTACCTGTTCTACGAACTCACCGCGCGCTTCCACGGCCATCGCCGCGACAAGCTCTACCTCACCGACGGTGGCCACTTCGAGAACACCGCCACCTATGAACTGCTGCGCCCCGCCCGCGACATCGAACTGGTGGTGATGTGCGACTGCGGCTGCGACCCGGAGTACCGCTTCGACGACCTGGCCAACCTGGTGCGGCTGTCGCGCATCGACCACGACCTGGAGATCGAGGAAGACCCCGGCGTGCTGCGCCACCCGCTGCTGTCCCAGGTGTTCGGCAGCACACAGAGCCTGCGTGCCGCCACCGAACCGAGCGACCGCCGCTGCGCCGTACTGCTCAACGTCTTCCACACGGACCGGGAGAAACCCGACAGCTCGCGTCGCCTCACCAGCCGCATCCTGCTGATCAAGCCCCGGCTGATCGAAGGCGTACCCACCGATGTACTGAACTACGTGCGCGCCCACCCGGACTTCCCCAACCAGACCACCGGCGACCAGTTCTTCGACGAAGCCCAGTTCGAGAGCTACCGCCAACTGGGCCTGAGCATCGGGCAACTGCTGTTCGGCGACGTCCAGCGCCCCAACAACATCGCCCACGCCCTGTCGCGCTACCTGGCCAAGCCGGTGCTGGAGGATGCCGCCGGGGAGTGAGTGCACGGGCCGGGACGGTTCCCTGTGAACCGTCCGACGGGCTGCGTAATGGCGCATTGACAGCCCGGTCGATTTGCGCAAAATCCGCGCCTTGCCATCAGGGAAGACGCCGCTTTGAACGCCATCCAGCACGCCGCCCGGGAACTCCGCTCGGCCATTCGCACCGCCACCACCGGCCTCGTCGGCCGTGAGCAACTCGCCGAACTCATCATCCTCGCCGCCGTGGCCCAGGAGCACCTGCTGGTGGTCGGCCCGCCCGGCACGGCAAAAAGCGCCGTGGTGCGGCGGGTGGCCCAGGTGCTGGGCGGCCGCTACTTCGAATACCTGCTTGGGCGTTTCACCGAGCCCAGCGAGCTGTTCGGCCCGGTGGACCTGCGCAAGCTGCGCGAAGGCACGGTGGAAACCGATGTCAGCGGCATGCTGCCGGAAGCCGACGTGGCCTTCCTCGACGAGGTGTTCCTCGGCTCCACCGCCATCCTCAACACCCTGCTCGGCGTGCTCAACGAACGGCGTTTCCGCCGGGGCCACACCGAGCTGCGCTGCCCGCTGCGGGTCTGCGTCGGCGCAGCCAACGGCCTGCCGGAAGACGAAGCCCTGGCGGCCTTCGCCGACCGCTTCCTGCTGCACCTGTTCGTCGACACCGTGCCGGACCACCAACTGGAAGCCATGCTCGCCGGGGGCTGGAAAGCCGAGCAGCTACCCGTGCTGGACGCGCATCACCTGGGCCACCTGGACACACTCTGCGGCGCCCTGCGCCAGGTCGACCTCGACAGCGTGCGCCCGGCCCTGGCCGACGCCATCCGCCGCCTGCGCCAGGCCGGCATCCCGCTTTCCGACCGGCGCATCGTCAAATCGCAACGCCTGATCGCCGCCGCCGCACTGCTCGGCGGCCGCCAGCAGGCCAGCGAGGCGGACCTCTGGCCGCTGCTCTACGCCCTGCCCACCCAGGCCATGCAGCAACAGGCCCGCGAGGTCCTGCGCGAACTGTTCGCCCAGGCCAGCAACGACAACCTCTTCAGCGCGGTGGAAGAAGCCACCCTGCAGCCGCTGTCGCGAGCCAGCCGCCTGGCCGAAGAAGCCCGCGCCTGCCTGGACGAGGCCGAAGGCGCGAACCCGGAAGCGGTGCTGCGGGAGATCGACGCCAACTTCCTCGCTGACGCCCTGCCGCCGGAGCTGGCCGAGCTGCGCGAGCGCCTGGTCGCCCGCCTCGCCACCCCCGCATGAGCGCCCTGAAACAGGCCTGGCGCTGGCAACCCCGCGCCCAGGCCCCGGAACCCCGTGCGGCCCTGGCCTGGGGCGAAGCCTCCCGGCGCCTGCACGCGCGCCTGCTGGCCCTGCACGCCGGGCAACTGGCGGGCCTGCAGGCCACCGCCGCCGATGACCTGCTGGTGGTGATCGGTGAGGCCGACGCCCTGCCCTGGGTGGAGGGCATCGACTACGCCGCCCCTTGTGAAGGTGCCCCCGAACTCTGGCTGCCAACCCGGCTGTGCCCCGATGCGCCACTGGACCTGCTCGCCCGTGCCCTCGCCAAGCGCCACGGCCGCACCCCGCTGCTGCTCTGGCCCGCGCCGGCCAGGACGGTGCCGCTGGACCGCCAGTTACCGCTTTCCGAAGGTCACCTGGCGCGCATTGCCGAACATTGGGCAGCCCCATGAGCCTGCAGTTACCCGACGCCCTGGCCCACTGGGGCCAGCCTCTCCAGGAACTGGACAGCGAGCTGGCCGAAGCCCTGGCCGACCTGGCGCAACGCCTGCACAACCTGGTGGGGCCGGTTCAGCGCCGACAGAGCGGCGAGCTGAAGGAGCCGGACGGTTTGGGCGATCTGCAGCGGCGCGGCCCCTATGAGCGCCTGCTGCCCAGCGAGTGGTTGCTGGCCGATGCATTTCCCGACGAGTTCCTGCGGCGTGCCGCCAGCGGCGAGCACCTGTTCCTCGCCTCCGAGGCACGCGCCTGCCAGGGCAACCGCACGATCATTGCCCTGTTCGACGCCGGCCCCCGGCAACTGGGCGCCCCACGACTGGCCCACATTGCGATGCTGATCCTCCTGGCGCGCCGTGCCCAGGCCGTGGGTGGCGAGTTGCGCTGGGGCATCCTCCAGCAACCCGGCTGGATCGATGGCGTGCGCGGCGCAGTCGACTTCGCCCGCCTGCTCGAAGCCCGGCGCTGGCAAGCCGCCGCGCCCGATGACTGGCGCGCCTGGAACGACCTGCGCAACGCGCTGCCCGCAACGCCGGACGAATGCTGGCTGATTGGCGCCCAGGCCACGGATGACGGTTTCAGCCACCGCCTGCACCTCTCCACCAGCCTGGATGGCGAAGCGCTGGAGGCCGAGCTGCACCTGGGCAACAGCCGACGCGCCCTGAACCTGCCCTTGCCGAGCCCGGCCATCGGCAGGCGCCTGCTTTCAGGGCAGTTCGCCCTCGCCGGGCAGGTGCCTGCCGGGCACGCCGAGACCCTGAACGTGGAGCGTGTGGCATTGACCTTGCCACCGATCATTTCGCGCTCCGGGCAGATGGTGGCGTTGGCGCTGCTCGATCAGCCCGGCGTACTGGTGTTCAAGCTGCCGGCCCTGGGAAGCAAGAAGAAACCCAGGACCCGCCGGCTCCTCTGGAGCACGGGGGAGCAGCCGCTGGCCCTGGCGTTCACCGGGCGCAGCCTGGGCGGCGTGATGGACGCCGGTCCCGACCTGCGCTTCTGGCAGTTGTCGCCCTTGAGTACCGCCACACGTCCGCCACAGGAGGTACTGAGCGCTCCACCAGGCACCGCCAGGTTGCTACCCCTCGCCCTGGTGGACAGCGTCCATGACGGCGAGCGCCTCTACCTGCTGGATGCCCAGGGGCGACTGCTGCACTGGCACCACCAGAGAGGCCTCCCCCGCAGCCAGGAGCCGCTTCTGGAGCGCGTAGAAACAGACGTGCTCGCCATGAGCCACCTCGACGATGGCCGCCTCTATTACCTGCACAAGCGTGACCAGCGCTTCATCCTCCAGGAGGTGCTGTCGGGCCACCGCGTGAGCACGCCCCTGCGCCTTGGCGAGGTAGGTGAAGCCAGCAAGGCCTTCATGGCCCGGTTCAGCACCACCAGCACCCACCCGGCATGCGCCCTGCTACTGAGCGCAACGCCACAGGAACGCTGGCGGCTGTGCCGCCCCGAGGATCGGCAAGGCGGCGCTGCAGGGAACTGGACACTCGACGTGCCCCCGGGCTGGAGTGCCCAGGGCCTGGTGGCCGACCCCGACGCCAGGGGGTTGCTGCTGGTACTGATGTCCGGCGATCACAAGCGCCTTGCCCTGTATGACAGCAGTGCGCTCCGGAGCATCGTCGAAACGCCCGATGCCATTGCGCGGCTGAGCGTCTGTGCCAGCAGCGGCCTGCTGGCGGTCCTCAGTCAGGCTCGCGAGCTGGTGCTCTATTGCACCCGGCACCATGTCGTGCGCCTGCGGGCCTCCTGCACCCGGGCAAATGACCAGGGAGGCACGCCATGAGTGCATCGGCCCCCCGCGTTCGTCAGCCCTCGCTCAAGGGGCGCCGTCCGGTCGCAGGCCTGTGGCTGCCTGCCGACTGGCTGGCGGTCGAGGTCCGTGCGGCCCTGTTGCTGCGCCATTGGCGGGCCGGATCGGCAGCCTGGCGCTTCCCCGAGGGCGACCTGTTGCGCTTCAACGCGACCGTTGTGCAGGACTGTGACGCGCTGGAGGGCTGGCCGCTGCTGGCCTTGGAGACCGGTGGCCTGTGCTCGGCCGAGCTGACGCAGGAAGAGCAGGCAACGCTGCCGACCGCCGATCTCTGGCTGGTACAGGGTGGCCGCGTCACCGCGCTGGACCTGCATCAGGCCGAACGCCTGGCGCTGGAGGACTGCCTCGATCTCGACGGCCACCCCTGGCAGGACACCCATGACTGCCGGGACGCCCTACCGCCGCTGGTGATCGAAGAGCTGCCGCCCGCCAAGGACATCCACACCATCCTCCAGGGCAAGGTGAAACCACCCAGCCCACAACGCGAGGCCTTCCTCCAGTCACTGGCGAAGCAGCCTCCGGCGCGTGCGCCGGGCAAGCGGGCTGCTGCGCAGACCACCTCCGGAGGCGTCGGCAAGGGCCTGCTCATCTGGTTCGTGCTGTTCGCCGTGGTGATCCTGGGTAGCCACCTGCCAGACGCCTTGCACCTGGCCCAGGACGCGGTGTCACCCTCGGCCAGCACGGCTCCGCTGGCCCAGGACTCCGACGATCCATCCGGCCCCGGGGCGCTCCTGTTCGTAGCCGCCCTGCTGATCGTCATCACCCTGCTGCTCATCGGCGCCTTGCGCCGGTTCTTCTCCGGCGCCCCCCAGCACTGGACGGCAGCCCCCACGCCGGTCGCCAGTGCGCGCGCCCTCCCTCCCCGCAGGAGCCAGGCGCCGGCCACCCCGAGCCGCTGGCGTCGCCTGCTCACCAGCCTGGCCATCACTTCCCGCTTCAGCGCAATGCTCAACCGCCGCCAGAGTGCCTACCTGCGGCGCATGCTCAACCTGTTCGAGAAGGGCGACATCGACGAGGCGCTGCGTCACGCGCTGCCCCTGGGAGGCGAACAGGGCAGCCTGGGCCAGGCATTCGGCACGCCGGACCGCCGCGACGACCTGTCCCTCGGGCGGCCCTCGGGCCCGGGGGCCTCCATCTCCCTGGGCGAGGACCTGGAAGCCCACCTGCGCAAGGTCTATCGCCAGCACTTCGAGAAACTCGACCGTGCGGGGCGCATCGACGAAGCGGTCTTCATCCTCGCCGAGCTGCTCAAGGTGCGGCAGGAGGCGCTGGACTACCTGGAGCGCCACCAACGCTTCCGCCAGGCTGCCGAGCTGGCACTGGCCTGGGACATGTCGGCCGACTGGATCGTGCGCCTCTTCTGCCTGGCCGACGACTGGAAGACGGCCCTGCAGGTGGCGCGCCGTGACGACGCCTTCGTCAGCGCGGTGCAGATGCTCCAGACCAAGTGGCCGCAAGTGGCCGACCGGCTGCGCATGGAATGGGCCGAGATGCTGGTAGCGCGCGGCGACTGGTTGAAGGCCGTGGACGTGGCCTGGCCGATTCCCGAGGCACGGGATCGTGCGGTGCAATGGCTGAGCCAAGCCGAAGCGGCAGGCGGCAGCCTGGGCACCGAGGCCCTGGTGACCCGCGCTGCCCTGCTGCCGGACACCCTGGAGGCCTATGCCGCCCCCCTGCGTGCGCTGCGCGACGACCCGGCACGTGTCCGGGATCGCCAGGCCCTGGCCCGCGCCCTGTTGTGGGTCGGCACCAAGAACCGGCACACGCGGGACAACCGCTCACTGGCCCTGCTGGCCCGGATGGTGCTGCCCGCCTTGCTGGATGACCACGCCACCCAACGCGCGAACCTGTCCAGGTCCGAGCTGGACAGCCTGCTCAAGCTCAGCCGGGACACGCTGCTGCAGGCCGACCTGCCGCCCCGCGGGTTTCCCAAGGGGCGTGCCACCCCCTTGCAGCGCGCCACCTCGCCACTGCATTGGCAGGCGCCCCCCGCCGGGCAGCAGGCGATTTTCGACGCGGTGGCCCTGGAGGACCAACGCACACTGGTGGCCCTCGGGGAAGCCGGTGCCCAGGTACTGGATGCCCACGGGCGTGCAGTATTCAGCTTCGCCGAACCGGCACACCGCCTGGTCATCGCGCACAACCGGCGCGTTGCCCTGGCCATGGCACGCCGCGACCAGGTCTGGCGCATCACCAAACTGGACCTGGTCAGGCGCACGGCACGGGACCTGGGTGTCCTGGAGCTGCACGCCCACTCACCGGTCTTCGACGGCATCAGTTGGGCCATCACCCTGCGGGACAGTGTTCGTGTCGTGGACGTCGACCGCGCGTTCGCCGTGCTCTGGCACGTCAGCGACCTCAAGGGCGACATCCGCCTCTTCCACCACACCGAGCACTTCGAGCAGTGGTTGGTGATCGGCGCAGACGGGTCGCACGTGCTCTGGCGCTACACCCTGCCCTCACGGCGCCTGGCCGAGCGCAGGCCCGTGGACGCCCCCCTTGAGCAGCAACGAATTCTCCCCAACCCCCTGGGCGGGTTGCTGACCTTCACCTGCCAGGACGGCGCCAACGGCACGATGACCCTGACGATGGAAAGCACCGGTGGGCGATGCGACATCCCTCTGCCCGGGACCACGCCGGAGCAGGTGGCGGCGCTGGACCTGGAGGTGCTCCCGGAGTGGCTGCTGATCGGCCTCGCACCCCAGGGCAGCACCCGGCAATGGCGCCTGGTGAGCCAGCAGTCGCTGCAGGCCTGCGCAGTGCTGGACTGGCCGGCGGACGCACTGCTGCAGGTGCGTGCCCAGTCGCACGACTGGCGTCTGTTCGACCAAACGGGACGCCTGCTGCGCCTGGACACCCTGACCAGCGAACTCCGCGAACTGCGCGGGTAAGCGGCCGCGCGGCGGTCACCGCCGCGCTTCAGAACCTGTCCAGCTTCGGCAGCCACACGCGGATCAGCGAGAACAGCCGCTCCAGGTCGATGGGTTTGGCCAGGTAGTCGCTGGCGCCGGCGCCCATGCACTGCTCCTGGTCGTCCTTCATCGCCTTGGCGGTGACGGCGATGATCGGCAGCCGGCTCCAGCGCGGGTCCTGGCGGATGCGCCGGGTGGCTTCGAAGCCGTCCATGACCGGCATCATCACGTCCATCAGTACCAGGTCGATCTGCGGGTTTTCCTCCAGCTTCTGCAGGGCTTCCTGGCCGTTGCGGGCGGTCACCACCCGAGTGCCCTTCTCGTCCAGGGCGCTGATGAGGGCGAAGATGTTGCGCACGTCGTCGTCCACCACCAGCACGGTGCGCTCCTCGAACACCCGGTCACGGTTGCGCGCGCTCTGCAGCATGCGCTGGCGGTCGCTGGAGAGGGAGGATTCGACCTTGTGCAGGAACAGGGTGACCTCGTCGAGCAGGCGCTCGAGGGAGCAGGCGCCCTTGATGATGATGGAGCGGGAGTGGCGCAGCAGCTCCTCCTCCTCGCGCGGGCTGAGCTGGCGGGCGGTGTAGACGATCACCGGGGGGAAGTTGCCGAGCGACTCGGCAGCCATGCGTTCCAGCAGGTCGTTGCCGCGCATGTCCGGCAGGGCGAGGTCGATGATCATGCAGTCGTACACACCGCCACGCAGGCGTTCCAGGGCCTCGGTGCCACTGGCGACGGCGCTGACCTGGATGTCTTCATCGCTCACCAGTTGGGCGATGCTGTCGCGCTGGCTGGCGTCGCCTTCCACCACCAGAACGTGCTTGACCTTCTGGGTGAGCTTGTCCTCCAGGCGGGCAAAGACGTCACGCAGTTGGTCCCGGGTGGCAGGCTTGCGTGCGTGGCCGATGGCTCCCAACTGCAGCGCCGGGCCGGTGCGGTCGTCGACGGAGAGCACGTGCACGGGCAGGTGCCGGGTGGCCGGGTTTTCCTTGAGCGTCTGCAGTACCGCGAGGCCGGACTCGTCCGGCAGGCGCATGTCCAGCAGCACCGCGTCGGGCCCCTGCTCCCGTGCCAGGCGCAGGCCCTCCTCGGCGCTACCCGCCAACAGGCAGCGGTGGCCCAGCTCGTGGGCAAGTTCGTAGAGGTCACGGGCGAACTTCGGGTCGTTCTCGATCACCAGCACACAGTGGCGCCCATCGCCGGGTCGCTGGCGGTCGTCCTGGAGGCCGCTGGCGGACGCCGCGAGCGCCATGCCCCGTGCGCCTTCGGCGGGCTGCGCCTGGGCAGTATCCGGCAATGACTCGCCGGCGAGGCAGTTGCTGGGCAGCCAGAGGGTGAAGCAACTGCCGCGCCCGGGCTGGCTCTGCACGGTGATGCTGCCACCGAGCATTTCCGCGAGGTTGCGGGAGATGGACAGGCCCAGGCCGGTGCCGCCGAAGCGCCGGTTGGTGGTGCCGTCCACCTGGCGGAAGGGCTCGAAGATGATGCCCATCTGCTCGTCGCTGATACCGATGCCGGTGTCGCTGACTTCGAAGGCGATGCCGCCGCTGGTTGCGCGGACCTTGAGGCCGATGCGGCCGCTGGCGGTGAACTTGACGGCATTGGACAGCAGGTTGCGGAGGATCTGACCGGCGCGCTGGCCGTCGGTGTAGAGCCGCGCCGGGGTATCGGCCTCGACCTGCACGTCGAACGCCAGCCCCTTTTCGTCGGCCTGGGGCTGGAACAGTGCGCGCAAGCCGTCCACCAGTTGCGCAACGTCTGTGTCCTCGGGGTGGACCTCCAGGCGACCGGCCTCCACCTTGGAGATGTCGAGGATGTCACTGATCAGCCGCAGCAGCTCGTTGCCGGACTTGTTGATCAGCTCGGCGTACTGCACCTGCTGCGGATCGAGGTTGCCCTTGCGGTTCTCCGCCAGCAGCTTGGAAAGGATCAGCGAGCTGTTCAGCGGGGTACGCAACTCGTGGGACATGTTGGCAAGGAACTCGGACTTGTAGCGGCTGGTCCGCTGCAGTTCCTCGGCACGCGCCTCCAGTTCGCGCCGGGCCTGGTCGAGGGCGTGGTTGCGCTCGTCCAGCAGGTCACGCTGATCTTCCAGGCGGCGGGTCTTCTCGCTCAATTGTTCGTTGGTCTGCTCCAGCTCGGCCTGCTGGGTCTCCAGGTTGACCTGGGAGTCGCGAATCACCCGGGCCTGGTCTTCCAGCTCCTCGTTGGCGACGCGCAACTCCTCCTGCTGCACCTGCAGCTCCTCGTTGAGCTGCTGGGTCTCGGTGAGCATGTCGTGCAGGCGCTGGCGGTAGCGAGCGGCCTCGATGGAGGTGCCCAGGCTCTCGGCAACGGCTTCCAGCAATTGCCGGTCGCGGGACTCCAGGGGCCGCAGGAAGGCCAGCTCAATCACGCCGTTGACCTGTCCATCGCTGTGCGTAGGCGACAGGATCACCGACAGGGGGTCGGTATCGCCCAGCCCGGAGTTGACCCGCAGGTAGGCCGGGGGCAGCCCTTCCATGACCCGCGCCTCGCGGGATCGCAGCACCTGCCCGAGCAGGCTGGCACCGTCCTCGAAGACCTGCTCGCGGGCCTGCTGCCCGGGTGCGAAGCCGTAGTCGGCGACGCGCCGCAACCGCCCGTCACCCTCGCGTACATAGAGGGCACCCACGGCGACGTCCAGGTAACCGGCGAGGAAATCCAGCACGGCGCGGCCGATCAGCGCCGGGGTCTGCTGGCCGATCAACTGTTCGGCCAGTTGCGACTGCCCCTCCCGCAGCCAGGCCTGGGCTTGCAACTGCTCGGTGAAGCGCCCCTGCTGTCCAAGGATGCGGTTGTAGGCCGTCGACAGGCCGATCAGCTCACGCCGCCCGAAAATGGCCAGGGCTCCACTGCCGCCCAGTTGCATGACCGCCAGCAAGCCGATGATGAGCACCACGGCCCGGTTGGCCCGCTCGCTACGTTCATTGCGAAGCTGCACCTCGGTGCCGACAAGGGCCATGAAGCCCTGACGCACCTCGTCCATCTGCCGCTTGCCCTGCCTTTCGCGAATGAAGGCGCTCACGTCCTGATTGGCACGCCGCGCCTCGATCAGAGGCTCGGTCATCTGCAGCCAGCGCGCCTGGGCAGCCTCGATTCGCGCCAGTCGCTCACTCTGGACGGGGTTGTCGCGGATCAGCTCACGCAGTGCCTGCAGCCCGACCAGCAGACGCGGGGACGTCTCCCGGTAGCCCTCCAGAAACGCCTCCTCCCCGGACAGCAGGAAGCCCCTGAGACTCGATTCGCACTCAACCGACTGGCGCAGGCTCTCGTTGCTGCGGGCGATGACCTGGTCGGTGTGCTCGACCCAATTGAGCACATGGAGCAGGTAGCCGATCAGCCCGACGAACAGCACCAGACCCAGGACGCCAACGCCCAGGGGCAATGCCACGTTGCGGATGAGAATGCGGCGGAAACTCTCTGCATCGGTGCTGAAAGACGTGCTGTTCATCGGCCTTCCCTGCTGAACCGTGAAGCGGAACTCCCGGCGCAAAGGCACATCCCGAAGACTTGCACTGGGGTCGGATACGACGTAGGCATCCAAGAAAGACTGTAGACAGTCGTAGGCAAACTGCCTGCGTGTGCGCCATCAATGCTTACAGAGTCTGAATCCCCCGGAGTGAGAACCGTTCGTCAATCCGCCGCTTTTTATCCCGAGGGCGGTTTTGTCAGAATGGCGCGCGCATTTCATGGCGCCTCGCCACCCTCAAGGAAGAAGGCTTTTTATGCAGGAAAGCTCCCCCCACGAACCGGGACAAGCGCTCGACACCGGCCTTGCGTGCCTGGTGATGTTGGCCCGTTTCCACAACGTGGCCGCCTCCCCCGAACAACTCGCCCACGAATTCGCCGAAGACGGCCGCCATTTCGCCAAGGCCGAAATGCTCCTGGCCGCGAAGAAGCTGGGGCTCAAGGCACGCCCGGCGCGCAGCACCCTCAAGCGGCTGGAGCACACGCCGCTGCCGGCGATTGCCGCCGACCGGGAGGGCCACTTCTTCATCATCGCCCGCCTGGACGACGGCAAGGCACTAATCCACGACCCACGCGCCCAGCGCCCTGAGGTGCTGGAGTTCGACGCCCTGGAGGCCCGCTGGACCGGCGAGCTGCTGCTGATCCGCTCCCAGGCGTCGCTGGCCGGCGACCTGGCCAAGTTCGACTTCACCTGGTTCATCCCCGCCATCGTCAAGTACCGCAAGCTGCTGGGCGAGGTGCTGCTGGTGTCCTTCGTGCTGCAGATCTTCGCGCTGCTGACACCGCTGTTCTTCCAGGTGGTGATGGACAAGGTGCTGGTGCACCGGGGCCTGTCCACCCTGGACGTGATCGCCCTCGGCCTGCTGGGGATCATGGTTTTCGAGTCGCTGCTCTCGGGCCTGCGCAGCTATGTGTTCGCCCACACCGCCAGCCGCATCGACGTGGAGCTGGGCTCCCGGCTGTTCCGCCACCTGGTGACGCTGCCGTTGGCCTACTTCCAGGCGCGTCGGGTGGGCGACTCGGTGGCGCGGGTGCGGGAGCTGGAGAACATCCGCAGCTTCCTCACCGGCAACGCCATCACGCTGATCCTCGATGTGCTGTTCTCGGTGGTGTTCATCGGCGTGATGTTCTTCTACAGCGGCTGGCTGACGCTGGTGGTGGTGCTGTCGCTGCCGCTGTACTTCCTCATCTCCCTGTTCATCACCCCGCTGCTGCGCGCGCGGCTGAACGAGAGCTTCACGCGCGGGGCGGAGAACCAGGCCTTCCTGGTGGAAACCGTCAACGGCATCGACACCCTCAAGGCGATGGCGGTGGAGCCGCAGATCAACCGCAAGTGGGACAACCAGCTCGCCGGCTACGTGGCGGCCAGCTTCCGCACCCAGACGCTGTCCACCCTGGCCAACGAGAGCGTCGGCCTGGTGGGCAAGCTGGTGACGGTGGCGACCCTGTGGCTGGGCGCGCGGCTGGTGATCGACGGGGACCTGAGCGTCGGCCAGTTGATCGCCTTCAACATGCTGGCCGGCCGGGTGTCGCAGCCGATCATGCGCCTGGCCCAGTTGTGGACCAACTTCCAGCAGACCGGCGTCTCGGTGCAGCGCCTGGGGGACATCCTCAACACCCGCACCGAGCTGTCCCAGGCCACCCGCAGTGCCCTGCCGCCGCTGCGTGGCCATGTGGAGTTCGACCAGGTGCACTTCCGCTACCGCCCGGACGGTTCGGAGATCCTGCGTGGGGTGAGCCTGACCATCCAGCCGGGCGAGGTGATCGGCATCGTCGGTCGCTCCGGCTCGGGCAAGAGCACCCTCACCCGCCTGCTGCAACGCCTCTACACGCCGGAGCGTGGGCGGGTGATGGTGGACGGCATGGACCTGGCCCTGGCGGACGTGTCGTCCCTGCGCCGGCAGATCGGCGTCGTGCTGCAGGACAACATGCTGTTCGCCCGCAGCATCCGCGAGAACATCGCCCTCACCGACCCCGGCGCGCCCATCGAAGCGGTGATGCAGGCCGCCAAGCTGGCCGGCGCCCATGAATTCATCCTCGAACTGCCCGAGGGCTACGACACGGTGGTGGGCGAGCACGGTGCCTCGCTCTCCGGCGGCCAACGCCAGCGCGTGGCCATCGCCCGGGCGCTGATGGGCAACCCGCGCATCCTCATCTTCGACGAGGCCACCAGCGCCCTGGACTACGAGTCCGAACGGGTGATCCAGCAGAACATGCGCGCCATCTGCCAGGGGCGCACGGTGATCATCATCGCCCACCGTCTTTCGGCCGTTCGCGATGCCAACCGCATCGTGGTGATGGACCGCGGGCAGATCGTCGAACAGGGCACCCACGCCGAACTGCTGGCCCACCAGGCCGGCCACTACTCGCGCCTGCACCGCCTGCAACAGGGGTGATCCCCTGATGAACCCCATTCCAGCCAGCCCCCTCTCCCACCGGGAGAGGCCCGGGGTGAGCGCAACCTCACCCGCAAGGAAGCCCACGCCATGAGCGCACGCCGTGAACTGATCAACCGCTACCGCACCGTCTGGCGCCACGCCTGGCGCAACCGCAAGGCCATGGACGCGCCCGCGCGCCTGAGCCACGAGGTGCAATTCCTCCCCGCCGCCCTGGCCCTGCAGGAGCAGCCGCCGCACCCGGCGCCACGCATCATCCAGTGGCTGATCATCGCTTTCGCCGTGCTGGCGCTGGTGTGGGCCTGCATCGGCGAGATCGACGTGGTGGCCACCGCCACCGGCAAGATCGTCCCCAGCGGCAAGACCAAGGTCATCCAGCCCAGCGAGGTAGCGGTGGTCAAGGCCATCCACGTCTACGACGGGCAGAAGGTGAAGGCCGGCGACCTGCTGGTGGACCTGGACGCGCAGATCACCGGCGCCGACGTCGACCGTCTGAAGAGCGACCTGCTCGCCGCCCAGGTGGACAACGCCCGTGCCCGCGCCCTGCTCGATGCCATTCAGAGCGACAGCGAGCCCGCGTCCCTGGCCGCGCTGATCCCCGAGGCCAGCCCCGAGCAGCAACTGGCGGCCCAGCGCTGGCTGCAGGGCCAGTACCTGGAGCTGCGCAGCACCCTCGACCAGGCCGACGCCGAGATCGAACAGCGCGTGGCCGAGATCCAGGCGGCCAAGGCCTGGGTGGCCAAGCTGGAGGAGTCCCTGCCCATCACCCGCCAGCTCTCCGCCGACTACAAGCGCCTGCTGGACAAGGCCTACGTGGCCAAGCACGCCTACCTGGAAAAGGAGCAGGCGCGCCTCGACCAGGAGCGCGAGCTGGCCATCCAGCAGGCCCGCGTGATCGAACTCACCGCCGCCCGCAGCGCTGCCGAACGCCAGCGCAACACCGTGCTGGCCCAGACCCGCCGCGCCATGCTCGACCTGCAGCACGAGTCCGAACAACGCGCCGCCGGCCTCGTCCAGGAGCTGAAGAAGGCCGAACAGCGCGACCGCCTGATGCGCCTCACCGCCCCGGTGGACGGCACCGTGCAGCAACTGGCCATCCACACCAACGGCGGCGTGGTCACCGAGGCCCAGCCACTGATGGTCATCGTCCCCAGTGACCAACCGGTGGAAGTGGAGGCGATGCTGGAGAACAAGGACATCGGCTTCGTCCACCCCGGCCAGGACGTCGAGATCAAGGTGGAAACCTTCACCTTCACCAAATACGGCGTGGTGCACGGCAAGGTCGTCAGCATCTCCAACGACGCCATCGACGACGAAAAACGCGGCCTGGTCTACAGCACTCGCATCCACCTCAAGAGCGACCGCATCCGCGTCGGCGACCAGGACATCGCCCTGTCACCAGGCATGGCCGTGCGCGCGGAAGTGAAGACGGATAAGCGCAAAGTGATCGATTACTTCTTGAGTCCGCTTAAGGAGTATAGGGATGAGAGTTTGGAAGAGCGTTGAGAATATATGTTGAATGCCAAATCTAAATATCTCTTCCTGAGCTTGGTGCTCATATCCGCTTGCGATAAAAAAGATGGGCAGTCGTGGTCTGAATGGCAAGAGTTACAAGAGCATATACCTTACAGGTGCGGTAGTTTGGGGGGGTATGAGCTTAAGGTTGACAAGGACTATATGTTCTTCTGGCCTACTTATGAGGGGCGAAGCGACTGGGATGAAAGCAAGGGGCCTCCGTCGGTCGGTTGTGATGCGAAATTGAGCTCAATGTCTCTAGAAGCTTATTGGCCAGGTTTATCTCCGGCTGGTGGGTCACCCATAGAATTAGATAAAAAAACTGAACACGTCAGTATCAAAATTGAGTCTGTAGTCAATAGGGGTGACTGGGATCTTAAAAATTATCTCTCTCTCAGGGATGGAGGAAAAATGCAGGCAGATGAGTATCGTGCAGGGCTTGGGTTGTTCCATTTTAGAGGTGCGGATGTAAACTTTAGAGATCGCGAGGCTGATTATTACTGGGCGGTGGATGATGGCGGCCTGGTATCTACATTTATTTATTGTGAATCCATAATTAATAAAAATTCGGAGCTCTGTCGTCAAGTGCAATTTATTCCTGACATGCAAGCATCTCTAACTGTGCGCTATAGGTCGAACAGATTGGGGAGTTGGAAGGAAATAACAAGCGATGTTCTTGAGTTCATTAAAAGCAATGTGGAATTGAAAGGAATTTAGAAATGCCGGAGATTTTGGATCAATCAGATTTAGCCCATGCCCAGTCTCTGCTGGACAGTAGCGGTCCGGCGGCGATGTATGACTATCTCACAGCACTAGGCTATAGGTATGCAGAGCTCGCCAATGGTGTTGCCAGCTGACCCAGTCCATCAGCCGAGCCCCCCCTATAACCAACCCGGAGCCACCGAGTCACATAATGGCTTGAAGAAATGATTGACAATAAATCCGATAGAGCCAAAGCCGTAAAACGCATAAGGTTGGCATTCCTGCTTATCGCGCTCGTACTGACAGTGCTCGGCTACATATCAGCCAAGACAAAGAAAGAGCCTCCGCCCCCGAGAGAGGTTTGCTTCCTTTTGCCAAAGGAAAAGGTGTGTGTAAAGAAAGAGTTCAGGCCTATGAAAATGAGCCATCACGAACTCTATACAGCCACATCGATTTATATATACGAAGACTTCGGCTATATGGATGCAGATGTCTATATCACTCGATACTCAGACAAAAGAGATGACATAGGTAGATTGATTTACAACAACCTCACGACCGCGAAGCCAAAAGAACTCTACAAAACAGAAGAAACCGCTGAAAACATAATTTACAAGCAAACCAATCTCGAACCACCATATTTCGCCTACATAATAAAATCCAAAAAAGACAACCAGTACATCCAATACAGCTGCGTCTTCACTTTAAGATGCAGCATAAAAGGATCCTACAAAGGATTACTGGAAGTCAGAGTCGACTTTCAGCACTTGGGCTTCAGGCGAGGGGATGCAACAGGTGCGCTAAATTCGTTCAACTACCTAAGCGATAAAATATTCAGAAGCAGCAAGCGATAAATTAAAAACATGCAAGTACAGTGTCAAAGTACGAGGCAGGAATGGACAAACTGACTGAGCAAGAACAAACCCTCTACCTGGAGCTGGTGATGGCCTCGCAGCAGGTGGATTCCGTGGAGGGCTTTCAGGGCTTTGTTCGTGAATACCTAAGGCCGCTGCTACCCCATGGCATGACGCTGGCCTGCGTGGGGGCGTTCGTGAATGGAAAGGCAGTGCTGGAAATGGCCGTGGCGGTGGACTACCCCACAGCCCTCTTCGAAAAGGTGCATGAAATCGTCAGCATCCCTGACCGGGCCCTGCTCGCCCGCTGGTACATGGAGCGCAAGCCGCAGCTCATTACCCGCGGCCTGAATGACCAGCAGCTCTCCGAACTGGAGCGCTCTGAAATGGAACAGTTCGCCTTCGACAATTTCGTTGCCCACGGGCTGGTCGACCTGGACGGGAAGAAAGGCAGCTACATCAGCCTGGCGCGGGTCCCGGGCCAATTGACAGACCATCACGCGCTCCTCATGGAGCTGATCACCCCTCACCTCCACCAGATCCTCGTACGCCTGATCGCAAGCCGGAACACCCGCAATGCCTTCAGTAACGCCCAGCTGCTCTCCCCCAAGGAACAGGTCGTCCTGCGCTGGCTGGCAGCCGGAAAGAGCAACCCGGAGATCGCCGCGCTGCTCAGTCGAAGCGTGTCGACCATTCGCAACCAGGTGCACTCGATCCTCACCAAGCTGGGCGCCTCGACGCGGGCCGAAGCATTGGCGAAGGCTTATGAATTGAGGTTGCTCTAGGTCGCTGAAAACCGAGACGGTGCCTTCAACACCGCAACGACAATGCCGTCAGCTTTTTCAACAGCACGCCAGGCCGTTTTTGGATCAGTTGATCCATTGTCCCGGGGTTGCCCGTCCACGAGACTGCAGGCTCTCCGAACTCCAGGGACAGGCGATGAAAACACTCATACGGACAGGGCTTCTTTCACTGCTGGTCAGCTTTGTGGCAAACGCGGCTGAGTACCCGCAGCACGATATGCAGCAGATCGTGCGTCCCAGCAGCGAGAGCGGTCACTACACGCTCAACCTCCGCTATATCGATCAAGTCATTGACGACCTGTACGGCTTTGCCGGCAGCTACCCACCCAGCTTCGAAACCGGCACGGATGCCAATCGGGCAAGAAAGGAAATTGCAGCACTGACGCACGTTCTCGACCTTGGCCTGCAATCCAGCCCGGACAGGCAACTCCTCTCAAGAGCGGCCCTGTTGCACCGAATGGGCCACAACCTGGACATGCCCGACAGCTGGAAGAAAGCGGAAACGCTTTACCAGAAACTGCTAGCCATCACCCCGGATGACCTGCACGCCAACTACCAATACGGCCTCTTCCTCGCAGAAACGGGGCAAAGCTCACAGAGCCTGCCCTACCTGGAAAAAGCCACACGCGCAAACTACCCGCCCGCCTACTTCACCCTGGCCCTGGCCTACTTCGCCACGGGCGATGCAAGCAAAGCCAAAGAAAACCTGCAGGTCTATCTGCAACACAATGCCAATGACAAACACGCAAAAGCGTTGTTGGAAGCCATGGAAGATGGACGAGCACAAATAATGAGTGCGCCAGCCAAAAACTGACTGGCGCACGTAATAAAAGATGAAAATTACCGCCCCCGGTTACGCACCAACAATGGTGCCGCGCAATCTGAATAGGCAGGAATGCATGAAAGCGCTTAACCCTCCAGAAAGCAGGCGCGCGAGTATGAAAATCGTACTCACCGCAGCCTTCGCGACACTCTGCATAAGCAGCCTAGGGTATTGGGTACTCCAGCCACCTCAACCGAAAGATGAATTCATCGAAGCGTTGGATGAGGCATTGAGAAAGAACCACAGGAATATAACCGCACTACTTAAAAATTACATAAAACCAGGTGACAGCTTCGAGAAAACAGCAGAGTTCCTAAAAGCAAGAAACTTCACAATCCACCCCTTAGAAACCAAGCCCGAAAAAGAAAACATTCGCGAATACTATGCAAGCAGGAAAAAAATCAAAAACCTGGTGATACTCACTTCAACCAACATAATCATAACAACCCATGGAGATGTGGTAACCGAAGCGACGGGCGCGATAGGCTTAACAGGGCTTTAAAATCAGGAACAAAAATATGACAAAAGAAACAGAAGCACAGCCTACAAAAACAAAGAGCACGACCACAAGAAATATTCTGGTAGCACTCTTGGCAACGCTCTGCATTAGCAGCCTAGGGTATTGGGCACTCCAACCGCCTCAACCAAAAGATGCCTTTATCGAGGCGCTTGATGAAGCATTTAGAAAAAACAATAGAAACATTACCAAACTACTTAATGAGTATATAAAGCCGGGCGATGACATTGATGCAACTATAAAAGCCCTAGAGGCTAGAGGTTTTAAAGTAGACCGATCGGAATCCAGCCAGAACAAATATTACGCAACAAAAGAATCAATCAAGAAACTCATAATCTCAACAAGAACCGTCATAACAATGGAAACAGATGGAGCAAAAATTAAAAAAGTTCGCGGAAACATATTTCTCACAAGCCTATGAAGGTCTGAGCCTCTCACCAAAAACAATCAAAACCAACAAATCAAGCAACAACAGAGCATCATGAAAGAAAAGCAAATAGCTGTAGCGTTTTACTTAATTGGCAGCTTGGTGCTCCTCGCCATGGAGGCAAACTCGGCAAGGCTTCCTGTCCCGCCCATACCCGATAGCATAGGAATGGCAAAGGATTACATCGACATCCTGAATATAGTCATTTTCCCGTGGCACGGCTGGACGATCATTTTGCCTGCGGTGTACTGCCTATACAAAAAGCAGAGCCTCACAGTCATCATTACCGCGACTCTACTTTCAGCGTTTGTTTGTGGTGCCGGGGACTCAGCGCTCTCGTTCAACTCAACAAAGAGCCAATTTATTCTGAAGGGCACACTTCACTATCTCTTTGTATTTTCGTTCGCCACAGCAGCAACAATAGCCACATACAAGATAATCCAGCTGGCAGTCACGGCAACGCATAGAGGCAATAACTAGCTAAGCGTTCGCCACCCTTAAAGACTCAAGTCCAAAATTAAAAATTAAGAAAACACACCACCCTGTCATTCATTACTCAAAACAGATAGCCGGACCAGAAATGAAACCCCAAAAATTCCTCATTACAACCCTGGCAATTATCTTATTAGGCTGCGAAAAACCCAACACGCACACCAAGTTCGAAAAATTCAAAGAAAACTCAGAGACTGAAATAACATACACACCTGCGAGCCAATCAAATTATTATCTAGCACTAGCCTTTCCCAGCCAGCAAAACAGCCGAACATCATATAGCAACGATTTTAGCTGCACAGATCAAGAACTTGAAATAGAAATAATTACAGGCAATTCAAAAAGCACCAAAACAATAACATTCCCCACCATGGACGGAAGCGGCGGATGGGACTTCGGCACAGGCACAGAAGTCGTCTACTTCAAAAAAATAATGGATATAGCCATGACAAAACAGCCTTACACAATAAAAGCAAAAATATTGAAAGCCGGATCATGCCCCACACCAAACAGAGCATATATAACTCTAACCAAGCTAGACCCCAAAATATAATTCAAACGACAAAAACACCACATATAAAGCAGCGATAAAAGCAGAGTGCAACACCCAAGCCTTCTAAAATCAATTCTTGCACTCTGCTTTTACCGTCACCCCAAGCCGCACTTAAATCTTTAAAACGCCAGGAATGAAAAATGAAAAACCTCCTCACACTTCTATTAATGACCATTGCAACATATGGCTGCTCCAATGAAAAAGACTCAATCCTTATCCCTATTAATTCAGAAAATACAGAGTCAAACTTCACAATCAAGGAGCCCGACAGTTATACATTGGCCCTTGCATTTTCCTGCGATTGCGAAGGCAATCCCGAAAAGCTGGATAAATTCTCCAGAGACATCACCGGTTTCATAAGAGATAAAGAGAGAGGCATAGGAAGCATACAGACAAGCGTAACAATCACCATAAAAAACAGCGAAAAGGAATTTACACGAAAAACATATATAAAAAATGGCTCATCCGGATCAATTTACACCAAACTAGAAGAGCAAAAACTTAGAGTAAGCCTAAGGATATTAGATGGTCTACCAAACCTGAAAAATGGTGCCTACTCAATCAAAATTGAAAACCTTTCCCCAACCGATATCCTTGAAAAATACAGAACTTTTATACTGATAACTTACCTCAATCCAAAGGTGTAAAAATGTACACAGTAACTTATCACATCGCCCCCATTGATACGCCATACACATATCAAGAAGATACTGAAGATCACAAAAAGGGGGATACTGTCCCATCTAGAGCGGGACACATGTGGTACACGATACAAGACGAAGACGGGAACATCCTAAGCTACGGCTTCCAATCCAATAATAACTCTCACGGACTGTACCCTTGGCCAGAAAAAAATGGAAAAATAAGCACACTTGATAATGACGCCTATGGCAAAGGCGTAAAATCAATGACTATTTCCATAACTGAGGAGCAATACAAAAAGCTGAAATCTTTTGGTGACTCCCCGTCTTCATATGGATTTGATGATGAAGAATACAACATCTTAACAAATAGCTGCGTAGACTTTGCCTACGCCTCGATGGCCATTGCCGGAGTCGATTTAAAGAACGACGAAGGCAATCTATATCCACACAAGAACATACCAACGCTTCAAAACTGGCTAAATGAAAATTTAAGGGGAAATAGTGACCGCATCGCATTTTGGGATAGTGGTAAAAGTTGCAATATTAGTCCAGTAGTGAATTCGAATTTCGACGCAGCCAACTCCTTCATCCAACGCATCGACCCCCTCAGCCTCGACCTCGACGGCGACGGCATCGAAACCGTCGGTGCCAATGCCGGCATCACCTTCGACTTCGATGGCGATGGCCTGAAGACCGGCACCGGCTGGGTCAAGGGTGACGATGGTTTCCTCGTACTGGACCGCAACGGCAACGGTCAGATCGATAACGGCGGCGAGTTGTTCGGGGTCGACACCGTCAAGGCCAACGGCCAGAAAGCCACCGATGGCTTCGACGCCCTCCGGGACTTCGACAGCAATGGTGATGGCGTCTTCGATGCGAAGGATGCCCAGTTCGCCAACGTCCGGGTCTGGCAGGACACCAATCAGGACGGCATCGCCCAAACCGGCGAACTCAAGACCCTGGCCGAGCACAATATCGTCGCCATCAATCTCGACTCGACTGCCAGCAACCAGAACTCCAACGGCAACCTGATCAGCGCCATCGGCAGCTTCGTCCGTGGTGATGGCAGTGAAGGTACCATCAACGCCAATCAGAGCCTGGCCGCCAACCTGGACCTGGCCAGCAACCCCTTCTACCGCGAGTTCACCGACCCCATCGCGCTGGACGATGCAGCCAAGGCCCTGCCTGACATGAAAGGCTCCGGCGCCGTGCGCGATCTGCGCGAAGCCTCGATGCTCAACGCCGAGCTCAAGACGCTACTGGCCACCTACGCCCAGGCCCAGACCCGCGAAGAGCAGATGGGCCTACTGGACAAGCTGATCGCCGAGTGGGCCAAGAGCGCCAACTACCAGACCTTCGACAAGCGCATCGACGCCCTGGACGAAGGCGGCACGGATGTGCGTTTCCAGTACTCCTGGGAGGCGGCCGGTACCGCGCCAACAGACGCCCAGAAAAGCACCCAGCAACTCCTCGAACGCATCAAAGCCCTGGAAGTGTTCAACGGCCAGAACTTCCTGCGCTTCGGCAAGGTGGGGGCTACCGCAAACGGCCTGACCCTTTCGTTCGGCATGGGCACCACCAACGGCACGACCACCTACGCCATCAAGGATGGCTCGGTCGTCATCAATGAAGATCGCCTGGGGCTGAATGCCGGGCAGGCAGGCTTGCTGAACCAGGCCTATGAGGCGCTCAAGAAGTCCATCTACGATGGCCTGTTGCTGCAAACCCGCCTCAAGCCCTATGTCGACCAGATCGGGCTGAATATCACCGACACCGGTATCGCGCTCGACTACAGCGAAATGACCAAGCTGTTCGAGCAGACAGCTGTCACCTCAGCAACGAAAGCCTTCAACGATGCACTGGACCTCAGCTTGGCGTGGAAAGGAGATACCTCCAGCGGACTGGCCTTCGGGCAGATCGCAGTAAACCTCTTTGAAAAGCTCTCCGATGAAGATCTTCAGAAAGTACGTCAACGAACCGAAGAGGCCGGCTATAGATTCATTTTTGGCGATCAGTCGGGCAACGCCCTGACCGGCAGCGGCGGCAACGACCGCATCTTCGGGGGGGCTGGC
>NZ_LXJQ01000048.1:0-47695 GCF_001728925.1 Pseudomonas sp. 1D4 | reverse complement strand
TATGCCGCCATGCCCCGATTCGAGGGTGGAGCGGGCTGTTGCCCCATGCAACGCCGGTGACCCCACGGGCGGGTCCGTAGGATGCGGTGAGCTGTGCGAACCGCATCGACTCCCGGCGCTCGGGCAATGATGTGCTTCGCACAGCTCAGCCCATCCTACGTTCGCCGCCATGGCCCGATTCGATGCCGGTCGGTGGAGGGAAAGAAACACCCACGGCAGCCCATGCAGGCGCTGCCGTGGGGTGTGGGGTCAGGCGTCGTCGGCGCCGCGGTAGCGGGGGTAGGGCAGGCTGTTCCAGGCGCGGTTGGCGAGGCGGGTGGCGTCCATCGCCGTGGGGATGTCGTCGAGAAGGGTGCGGGCGGCGCTCAGTTCCCGCTGCACTTCCGCCTGGTCCTGGTACATGAACTCGTCGGAGGCCTGCTCCGGCGCCTGCTTGAACTTCTCGTCCAGGTCATCGAGCAGGCGCCGCTGCTGCCGGTGCAGGGCGTCGCGCGCGTCGTCCACCCAGGCCGGTTGAAGACTGCGGTTGTGGTCCAGCAGGGCGGTGTATTCGCGGTAGACGCCGTCGTAGACATCGCCGGTGTGGGTGCGCGCCTCGTGGCAGGCCAGTTCCAGGTCGCGCACGGTGAGTGCCTCCGCGTCCAGCGGCTGCTGGCGCGGTGCGCCGCCCAGGCGGGTGAAGCGGGTGTAGAAGGGGAACAGGCTCTGGATCACCTTGGCCACCGGCAGGGTGCCTTCGCCGTCGTCCCCCAGCCCTTTGGGCTGGATGCCCTGCATGGCCGCCAGGGCCGACTCCGGGCGCACCACCTCCTTGGGCGGCACCAGGCCGTGGCGCAGCATCTCGCGGATGCCGGTGCCGGAGATGTTCAGCTGGTAGCGCTCGTCGTGGGGGCAGGTTTCGGTCGTGGCGTGGCTGGCGCAGCGCACGCAGTAGAACACCTCGTGGAACAGGCGCACTTCGATGCCCAGCTCGTCCGGGGTGAACTGGTCGAAGATGCTGTGGCTGGCGTACTTGTCGTAATAGCTGCCGATCCCCGCGTGGTCGCGGCCGATCAGCGCGTGGGTGCAGCCGTAGTTCTTCATGATCAGGGCGTGCAGCACCGTCTCCCGGGGGCCGGCGAAGATGTAGGTGACCCGCAGCGGGGAGAGGATGGCGCGGTCCTTCGGGTAGTAGGTCTCCAGCACGTTGCGGTAGGCCTGCATGCGGTATTCGTGGCGCACGTATTCACGCTTGGCCATTTCCACCAGCGGTTGCAGCAGCAGGCCGTCGATGCCTTCCAGGGCGTTGCGGTGGATGTATTCGTGGCCCCGGTGCAAAGGGTTGGCGCCGGTGATGAAGCCGGCCACGGAGCGGAAGCCGCGCTCCTCGTAGAAGCGCTTCCAGGTGTCCCGGGGCTCCAGGCGCAATGATTCGAAGGGGCCCCAGTCGACCCGTTGCAGCAACTGCAGCGTGCCGCCCAGGGCGACGTCGCCCATGCGCCGGTGGATGGCGTCCACCCCTGGGTGGTTGCGGTCGGTGGTGCCGAACAACTGGCGGGCGCGCTCTTCCTTGTCGTAATCGAAGATGTCCTCGATGGCGAGGATGGCCACCGGCTCGTTGCGGTTGTCGATCAGGGCCACTTCATCGCCCACCGCCAGGGCGGCGATCACCTCGCGGTTGCGCTCGCCCACCGGCGCGAAGCTCAGCGGCACCGGCCACACCACGCCGTTGGCCAGCCGGCCGCTGCCCAGCACGGACAGGTAGTCGGCCTGGTTCATGAAGCCCTTGTTGGGCGAGAGCACGCCGGTGGTGATCATCTCGATGGTGATCACCGCCTCCAGGTCGATGCGGATCGACGGCAATGCGCGTGCGCGCGCTATTTCTGCCCGTACCTGGTCGGCGGGCACCACCTGGTTGACCAGGGTTCCACCGTGGGGCTGCTGGGGGTAGCGATCGAAGGCGAGTTCCATGTTTCCTCCTGCTCGGCTCTGGCCCCGCTCGCTGGTCGCCTGAGCGGCGAACGGGTCGCACTGTGCCGTTTTGTTATGGGTAGGACATGGCCGGTCACTGCGGCCGTCCGGCCTGCCTGTGGGCGCACCGGACTGGCTGAACGGTAGGGGCCGGGGGCCGGGGCGGACAAGGACGTTGCCCTGTGGGGAAAGTCTGGAAGTTACCGGCGGAGCGTCTGCCGGGCGGGGTGGGTGTTGTGCGGGGGTGTGCAAGCGGGCGTTGGCCGTTTGCCGGGCGCACCCTGCGACGGCTCGGCTGCAGGGGCTTTGCGCGTTGCGCGGGGGCTCAGCCGATCACCCGTGCCGGTCGCTGCAGCAGGCGGTGGCATTCGCTGGCATCCAGCCAGGTGCGGCCCTGCCAGTGCAGCACCTCCAGCGGGCGTTCCTGCCAGTGCACCACGTCGCGGTAGGGGCGCAGGGCATCCGGGTGCTGGGCCTCGCGCAGGCGCGGGATCACCTCGCGGCTGATCCAGCGGCGGATGCCGCCGTTCTCCGGGTGGTAGTAGAAGATCAGCAGTGCGTAGACGCCGCAGTCGCTCACCAGCAGCTCGCGCTGGTACTCGCCCCTGCTGTCGCGCACCCAGGCGGGCTGCAGTTGGTCCGGGTCGAGGTTGCGGGGCGCGCGTTCGTCGAGCGGTACGCGGTTGATCAGCCGCGCCAGGTCGTTGAGGACGAACCAGGGCTCGTCGTCCAGCAGCAGCGCACGGAGCTGGCGGCGGTGGCGGGTGAACAGGGTGGGGATGAGGATCTCGTCGTGGAGCTGGGGTGAGTCGGGCATGTCCATTACCTCTGCTAGGTCTTACAGCTTTCTCAGGGCTGTTGGCGTCGGGAGTTAAGAAACCCCACCTAGAGGGCCGGACGTATTTCCCTTTCGGGTCTTGTATTAGCCCACTCCCGACATACAGAGGTTTTGAGCGTGCGCGAGTGTGCCGCATGCACAAAAAAGCCGCTGAACTTTCGGGAGCGGTCAGGCCGCTAGGTGAGTAAGCGTTTCTTAGGCGCCGGGGACGGAGGCTATGGGCGCACCCGGAAGGTGGCAATGCAGTTGCTGCGTGGGAAATGGCTGATCGGGCAGGCGGAAGCGTGAGGGCGGGGGCGGGTGGATCGCGCCTCATCGATCCACCGTTGTGTTGCGCTCAACGAAAGAGCGCCATCCACCCTAAATACTGATCGGCATGGCAGTTTTAAATTTCGGACTAGTGTCCACCAAATAGAAGGCCGCATATATCGCTAGCGGTGTTCTTTCCATTTCTATGGTCGCTGGGTGTTTTTGCTAGCGTTATTATATAGCGGTTGTCTCCGTTAAAGGTTAGCTTGTAATGATTACCTTCACTTATTATTTCAAATCCAATCCGCTCAAGCGTTCTTTTGGTGCGTTCATCCATTCTTTGATAGTTTGTTAGTGTGTCTTTTATTGTCTTTATGAGTTCGGTTTTTCTTCCTATTTTAGGGTTTTCTGATAAAACCGATTCTATTAAATCTAGGCGCCTTTTATGTTTTTCAGGAGTGTGCGTGCGCAGTGATTCAAATGCGTCGATAGCCATGTCTTGAAGTTCCCCAGCGTATAGTTCGGTTTCGCTGGTTGGAATGGAGATAGACGTGGGTTCATCCTGTTCCCTAGAAAAAGCTTGTGACTTGAGCCGTGTATTCTCTCGCTCAAGCTTAGAGATTTCTTCGCGTAGGGATTGGATTTCAGTGTCAAAGTGGCTTATGTATTCGTCTATCTGCGTTGAACCACTTGATATGAGTGCGTCAATTGCGGCTCTGGCTTTTTGCTCTGAGATATATTGGTAATTGCAATCTTTCAGTGGTCTCATTGAAAGGAGTGCGCTTTTAACTATCTTCCTTATTTCGGTCTCAACAGTCTCGGGGTCTTCATATTTTCCCCATGGCAGAAATAGATACCTTCCAAGTCCCTCTGGCCAGTAAATAGCAACTGCTCCTCCATATGCATTTTTATTTTTTGTTTCTCGGCGAAGCTCAAAGGAAAAATCCCGATTTGGCTCCACTATGATGTGCGCCATTCCAGACAGTTGATATGAAAGTTTTTCTATGTTGATTTTCTGACTGTCATCCTCGTTGGCGCTTACATAAATTGCTGGCATTAAATTTGAGGAGATGCCATTTATAATGTCTGCTGCTAGATTGATTTCTTTGCTATTTAATTCTGTGGGGGTTGTTGTGACAGTTATTTCCCCGTCTTTTCCTCCTTTCAGCTTCTCTAATAAGAGCTTTATTATGTGGGGTTTTTTTGTGTTGGGGATTTTATGGGTTGGTACTGAGTTGTCGCATGAAACCTGTATTGATATCCAAAAGGAGAATTTTTTCTTTGATCCTGAGATTTCAGTGGTCCAGCGTATAGAGTCACTGGTTGTCGTGTGTTTTGCCCCAATTAAATCGTGTTCTTCTCTGCTGAGGTAGATTAGTTGGAGCGATTCGTTACTTGTTCTTATGTAGCAGTCTTCTCCTTTTGTTAGGGCTTTTAATTGTTCTTTTTGAAGTTTTGAGTGAGGGCTTTTAAGTAGCCATGTCCTTATAATTTCAAATACATCGTCTATAGTGTTTTCTTTATCTATTGGAAACTGTGTATTAAAAGTAAGCATCGAATTTCTCTCAAAAAATAAACCCCGCACTAGGCGGGGTTCTAATTGAGGTTTAACCCAGCATCCTTGGCAGGTGTGGGGTTAATCTACTCTGATGCTAATTGGCCATCAATCCCAGCTCAGCGCACCACCGGTCTGATACTCGATCACACGGGTCTCGAAGAAGTTCTTCTCTTTCTTCAGGTCCATGATTTCGCTCATCCAGGGGAACGGGTTGGTGGTGCCCGGGTATTCCTCTTTCAGGCCGATCTGGGTCAGGCGGCGGTTGGCGATGAACTTGAGGTAGTCCTCCATCATCGCGGCGTTCATGCCCAGTACGCCGCGCGGCATGGTGTCGCGTGCGTATTCGATCTCGAGCTGGGTGCCCTGGAGGATCATCTGGGTGGCTTCGTCCTTCATCTGGGCATCCCACAGGTGCGGGTTTTCGATCTTGATCTGGTTGATCACGTCGATGCCGAAGTTCAGGTGCATGGACTCGTCGCGCAGGATGTACTGGAACTGCTCGGCGGTGCCGGTCATCTTGTTGCGGCGGCCCATGGAGAGGATCTGGGTGAAGCCGCAGTAGAAGAAGATGCCTTCCAGTACGCAGTAGTAGGCGATCAGGTTGCGCAGGAACTGGCGGTCGGTTTCCGGGGTGCCGGTGTTGAACTGCGGATCGGAGATGGAGCGGGTGTACTTGAGGCCCCAGGAGGCCTTTTTCGCGACGCTCGGAATCTCGTGGTACATGTTGAAGATCTCGCCTTCATCCATGCCCAGGGACTCGATGCAGTACTGGTAGGCGTGGGTGTGGATCGCCTCTTCGAAGGCCTGGCGCAGGATGTACTGGCGGCACTCGGGGTTGGTGATCAGGCGGTACACGGCCAGCACCAGGTTGTTGGCAACCAGGGAGTCGGCGGTGGAGAAGAAGCCGAGGTTGCGCATGACGATGCGGCGCTCGTCTTCGCTGAGGCCGTCCTTGCTCTTCCACAGGGCAATGTCGGCGTTCATGTTCACTTCCTGGGGCATCCAGTGGTTGGCGCAGCCATCCAGGTACTTCTGCCAGGCCCAGTCGTACTTGAAGGGTACGAGCTGGTTGAGGTCGGCACGGGCGTTGATCATCTGCTTGTCGCCGACCTGTACGCGCGCGGAGGCGCCTTCGAGGTCGTCCAGGCCTTCCTGGATGTCGAGGGCGTCGAGGGCCTTCTTGGCGCGGGCGACGGCGTCGGAGTCGTCAGCCGACACGGCGCGGGCCTCCTGCACGGAGCCGGCGGCTTCGTCATCGAGCTTGTCGGCGTTCTGCGCGGCCTGGGCAACGGCGGGCGCGGCCTTGGCTTCGGTGGGGTCTTCTTTGTCGAATTCGTCCCAGCTGAGCATGTTTCCTCTCCTGGTGTCTGGATGCGTGAAAGTGGGTTGCACGCTAAAGCGATCATCTGGCCGGCGGTGCTTTGCCTGGCCTGCACGCCCGGTTTGTGGACGTGCTGTTCGGATTCGGTACTGCTTGAGGTTTCCCTCTTTACCCATCCCCCTCTCCCGCCAGCGGGAGAGGGGAGGGCTGGCTGCGGGCGCGCCGCAGTTTCCGGCGTGAGTCAGCGCTAGGCGGTCACTTGGCCGGAGCCCCTGAGCGTACGTCCGTACGTGATGGGGTCCGGCCGAGTGGCCAACAACGCGATGGCCGCGCCGGGGACTGCGTTACTGGCACGCTTCGCAGTCGGGGTTGTCGATGGAGCACGCCTTCGGCACCGGCGCCGGCTGCGGCGCGGCGGCCGGGGCAGCCTGCAGGCCTTCGTCGATCACCGAGCTGACGGCGTTGAGCTTGCCGGTGTTGATGGTGGACTTCTCGGTGCTGGTGGCGGCCAGGGCACGGAGGTAGTAGGTGGTCTTCAGGCCACGGTACCAAGCCATGCGGTAGGTCACGTCCAGCTTCTTGCCGGAGGCGCCGGCGATGTAGAGGTTCAGGGACTGGGCCTGATCGATCCACTTCTGGCGGCGGCTGGCGGCGTCGACGATCCACTTGGTCTCGACTTCGAAGGCGGTGGCGTACAGGTCTTTCAGGTCTTGCGGGATGCGCTCGATCTGCTGCACGGAGCCGTCGTAGTACTTCAGGTCGTTGACCATGACCGGGTCCCACAGGCCGCGGGCCTTGAGGTCGCGTACCAGGTAGGGGTTGATCACGGTGAACTCGCCGGAGAGGTTCGATTTCACGTACAGGTTCTGGTAGGTCGGCTCGATGGACTGCGATACGCCGGTGATGTTGGCGATGGTCGCGGTCGGGGCGATGGCCATGATGTTCGAGTTGCGGATGCCTTTCTTGACGCGCTCGCGCACCGGGGCCCAGTCGAGGGACTCGGTCAGGTCGACGTCGATGTACTTCTGGCCACGGGCTTCGATGAGGATCTGCTGGGAGTCCAGCGGCAGGATGCCCTTGGACCACAGGGAGCCGTCGAAGGTCTCGTAGGCGCCGCGCTCGTCGGCCAGGTCACAGGAGGCCTGGATGGCGAAGTAGCTCACCGCTTCCATGGACTTGTCGGCGAACTCGATGGCCGCGTCGGAGCCGTAGGCGATGTGCTGCAGGTACAGGGCGTCCTGGAAGCCCATGATGCCGAGGCCTACCGGGCGGTGCTTGAGGTTCGAGTTGCGAGCCTGCGGGACCGAGTAGTAGTTGATGTCGATGACGTTATCGAGCATGCGCACGGCGGTCTTCACGGTCTTCTGCAGCTTGGCGGTGTCCAGCTTGCCGTCGACGATGTGGTTGACCAGGTTGATCGAGCCCAGGTTGCAGACGGCGATTTCGTCGGCATTGGTGTTCAGGGTGATCTCGGTGCACAGGTTGGAGCTGTGGACGACGCCCACGTGCTGCTGCGGGCTGCGCAGGTTGCACGGGTCCTTGAAGGTCAGCCACGGGTGGCCGGTCTCGAACAGCATGGAGAGCATCTTGCGCCACAGGTCCTTGGCCTGGACGACCTTGAACACCTTGATCTTGTTGTACTCGGTCAGGGCTTCGTAATACTCGTAGCGCTCTTCGAAGGCCTTGCCGGTCAGGTCGTGCAGGTCCGGCACTTCGGAGGGGGAGAACAGGGTCCACTTGCCGTCGTCGAAGACGCGCTTCATGAACAGGTCCGGAATCCAGTTCGCGGTGTTCATGTCGTGGGTGCGGCGACGGTCGTCACCGGTGTTCTTGCGCAGTTCGAGGAATTCCTCGATGTCCAGGTGCCAGGTTTCCAGGTAGGCGCAGACGGCGCCCTTGCGCTTGCCGCCCTGGTTCACGGCCACGGCGGTGTCGTTGACCACTTTCAGGAAGGGGACGACGCCCTGGGATTTGCCGTTGGTGCCCTTGATGTAGGAGCCCAGCGCGCGCACCGGGGTCCAGTCGTTGCCCAGGCCACCGGCGAATTTCGACAGCATGGCGTTGTCGTGGATCGCGTTGTAGATGCCCGACAGGTCGTCCGGCACGGTGGTCAGGTAGCAGGAGGACAACTGCGGACGCAGGGTGCCGGCGTTGAACAGGGTCGGGGTCGACGACATGTAGTCGAACGAGGAGAGCAGGTTGTAGAACTCGATGGCGCGGGCTTCACGGTCCTTCTCTTCGATGGCCAGGCCCATGGCCACGCGCATGAAGAAGACCTGCGGCAGTTCGAAGCGGATGCCGTCCTTGTGGATGAAGTAGCGGTCGTACAGGGTCTGCAGGCCGAGGTAGGTGAACTGCTGGTCACGCTCGTGGTTGATCGCGGCGCCCAGCTTGGCCAGGTCGAATTCCTTGAGCTTGGGGTCGATCAGCTCGAACTCGGCGCCCTTCTCGACGTAGGCGGCCAGGGCCTTGGTGTAGAGCTCGGCCATTTCGTGGTGGGTGGCGCTTTCGGCCACGCCGAGGAAGCCCAGGGCTTCGGCGCGCAGGGTGTCCATCAGCAGGCGGGCGGTGACGTAGGAGTAGTTCGGCTCACGTTCCACCAGGGTACGGGCGGTCATCACCAGGGCGGTGTTGACGTCCTTCTCGGCCACGCCGTCGTACAGGTTCTTCAGGGTTTCGCGCTCGATCAGGGCGCCGTCCACCTCGGCCAGGCCTTCGCAGGCTTCGCGGATGATGGTCTGCAGGCGGCCCATGTCCAGCGGCTGGACGCTGCCGTCGGCCTTGGTGATGCGGATGCTCGGGTGCGGTACGGCAACGTCGCTGGCGGCGGCGCCACGCTTGGCGCGCTCCTGGGCGCGGGCTTCGCGGTAGAGCACGTAGTCGCGGGCGACCTTCTGCTCGCCGGCGCGCATCAGGCTCAGTTCGACCTGGTCCTGGATTTCTTCGATGTGGATGGTGCCGCCGGAGGGCATGCGACGCTTGAAGGTCGCGGTGACCTGCTCGGTCAGGCGGGCAACGGTTTCATGGATGCGGGAAGACGCAGCGGCAGTACCGCCTTCCACGGCGAGGAACGCCTTGGTGATGGCAACGGTGATCTTGTCGTCGGTGTAGGGGACGACGGTGCCGTTGCGTTTGATCACGCGCAGCTGGCCGGGAGCGGTGGCGGCCAGGTCCTGGGCGGAGTCGGCTGCCAGCGGCGCGTTGGCCTGCGGGTTCTCGCGAGTGGTGTCGGTCTGCATGGGGGTCTCCATGTTCGTATAGGTCTGGTTGGGCGCCGGGGCACCCGTTATTCCGTTACAAAGCTCGCCGCGCCGGCCTGGACCGGGCGGTGGGTACTACTAAGGCAGAGAGGTCGGACTCAGGTGCCTCCCGGCCCTACTAAGTCTGGGGTCGCCGTGTTAAAGCACGACGACAGAAACACAATACCTAGTGGTGCGGCCTGCTCCGGCTGCGCACCGCTTCCGGTGGCGGTCACGTCTTGCGTGTCTCGCCCCGGCACCGTCTGCTTTGGCAGCGCGGTGGGTTGGGCTCTCGGTGGATCACCGGGTTCGAATGCACGGAAAAGGCTCTTCGGGACTTGATTCTGGTTGTGCCTGGTGATCTAGCAAAACCCCAATATGTAGGGGTGCTGCGCGATGGGGGTACAAGATAATGCGCTGTCTGGGCTATTGCAAGGCGAGGGGTACTGAACAAGCTGTGGATAAGTTGTGGGTGCGCTGTGCGCGGCGGCCGGCGGGTGCCGGGTAGGCCTAGGGTGGCGAGGGGTGGACCGTTCGTCGTCACTTCGCCGGCCTTCTGAGGGGCGATTCGAGGATGCCGACGGGTGCGCACGCTAACACAATATGTAGTGTTTTTGCGCCTTTCTGGCATGCGCTGTGCAGAACGGCCGGCATTGCTACAATCCGCGCGTTTTTCCTGGCCCTCGGGGCGCTGGAATGGGAGTAGGTGGTGGAACAAGAAGCCTGGCGCATCCTCATTGTCGAAGACGACCGGCGATTGGCCGAGCTGACCCGTGAGTACCTGGAAGGCAACGGCCTGCGGGTGGCCATCGAGTCGGACGGCGGCCAGGCGGTGGCGCGCATCCTGGCGGAGCGCCCGGACCTGGTGATCCTGGACCTGATGCTGCCGGGGGAGGACGGCCTGTCCATCTGCCGCAAGGTGCGGGGGCGCTACGACGGCCCGATCCTGATGCTCACTGCGCGCACCGATGACATGGACCAGGTGCTGGGCCTGGAGATGGGCGCCGACGACTACGTGTACAAGCCGGTGCGCCCGCGGGTGCTGCTGGCGCGCATCCGCGCTCTGTTGCGGCGCAGCGAGGGCTTGGCCGAGGCGGTGGATGACACCCCGCGGCGCCTGGGGTTCGGCAGCCTGGTGATCGACAACGCCATGCGCGAGGCCTGGCTCGGCGAGCGCAGCATCGAGCTGACCAGCGCCGAGTTCGACCTGCTCTGGCTGCTGGCGGTGAACGCCGGGCGCATCCTCTCCCGCGAGGAGATCTTCAATGCCCTGCGCGGCATCGAGTACGACGGCCAGGACCGCTCCATCGACGTGCGCATCTCGCGCATCCGCCCCAAGATCGGCGACGACCCGATGCACCCGCGCCTGATCAAGACGGTGCGCAGCAAGGGCTACCTGTTCGTCGGCGAGGCGGCCGACGGCCAGCCATGACCCGCGCCGCCCGCTCGGCCGTGGCCCGGGGGCGGCCATGAACTCCATCTTCCTGCGCATCTACGGCGGCCTGCTGGCCGCTCTGGTGCTGGTGGCGCTGCTGGGGGTGTTCACCCTGCACCAGGTCAACGAGGTGCGCGCCGACCGCTACCGGGAAAGCCTGGCGCGCGGCACCTTCCGCCTGATGTCCGACAACCTCGAACCCATGACCCAGGTGGAGCGCCGCCGTGCCCTGGTGCTGTGGAGCCGCCTGCTGGGCATTCCCCTGGCGCTGCAGGACCTGGACGAGGACCGCCTCGACAGCGGCGTGCGCTCCCGCGTGCTGCGCCGCCAGGTGATGGTGGAGCAGACCGGCCCCCACGCCGCCAAGGTCTACAGCCTGGTGAGCGAGAAGGACCACCTGGTGCTCACCGGCGAGGTGCAGCAGATCAGCGAGCAGTTGGCCCGGGCCACCGTCTACCTGCTGATCGACGAACTGGTGCGCTACCCGGTCAACGAGCAGCCGCAGCGCCTGGCCGCCCTTAAGGAGAGCAAGCAGTTCGGTTTCGACCTGCACCTGGTGACCCTGGAGAACGCCGACCTCGATGAGGACCAGCGGCGCCGGGTGGACGAGGGCGACACGGTCATGGCCCTGGGCAAGGGCGGCGACTCCATCCGCATCTTCGCCGGCATCGTCGATACGCCCTGGGTGCTGGAGATCGGCCCGCTGGTGCTGATGAACCCCTACCCGCCGGAGCTGCTGATCCTCATCGGCGTGCTCGGGCTGAGCCTGATCGGCCTCACCATCTACCTGCTGGTGCGCCAGTTGGAGCGCCGCCTGCTGGGGCTGGAGGCAGCGGCCACGCGCATCGCCCACGGCAAGCTGGACGCCCGCGTGCCGGCCCGTGGTGCGGACTCGGTGGGGCGCCTGGCGGCCGCCTTCAACGGCATGGCCGAGCAGTTGCAGCAGTTGCTGTCGGTGCAGCGCGAGCTGGTGCGGGCGGTGTCCCACGAGCTGCGCACGCCGGTGGCGCGGCTGCGCTTCGGCCTGGAGATGATCGCCGACGCCGAGACCGACACCGCGCGGCGCAAGTACATGGAAGGCATGGACGGCGACATCCAGGAGCTCGACAAGCTGGTGGACGAGATGCTGACCTACGCCCGCCTGGAGCAGGGCGCGCCGGCGCTGAACTTCCAGCGGGTCGACCTGGATGCGTTGATGGAGCAGGTGATCGCCGAGCTGGCGCCGCTGCGCCCGGCCATCCGCGTCGAGCGCGGCCATGCCTTTGGCCGTGGCGAGGAGGGGGCCTGGGTGGAGGCTGAGCCGCGCTACCTGCATCGGGCTCTGCAGAACCTGGTGAGCAACGCCATGCGCCATGCCGAGTCGCGGGTGCGCCTGAGCTTTCAGATCGGCGAAGCACTGTGCCGCATCGACGTGGAGGACGACGGTCCGGGCGTGCCGGAAAGCCACTGGGAGCGCATCTTCACTCCCTTCCTGCGGCTGGACGACAGCCGCACCCGCGCCTCCGGCGGGCACGGCCTGGGCCTGTCCATCGTCCGGCGCATCATCTATTGGCACAGTGGGCGCGCACAGGTCGGCCGCAGCGAGGCCCTGGGCGGCGCGCAGTTCAGCCTAGTCTGGCCGTGCCGGCAGGGCGAGCGCCTGCCCTCCTGAGTCAGCGCACCGCCACCAGGGTCAGCAGGCGGTCCGGGTAGTGGCGCACTTGCCCCTGCAGCTCGCGGCCCTGGTGCCATTCGGCGGACAGGTCGATCAGCAGGCGCAGTTGCACGCGGTGGTCGTCCACTGCCAGCACTTCCGCATCGTGGAAATAGAAGCGCACCCCCACCAGCGGGTAGAGCGCTTTGAACAGGCTCTCCTTGATGGAGAAGGTCAGGGTCACCCGCTCGGCCCTGGCCTCCCGCGGCAGGGCGTCGAGCCGTTGCAGCTCGGCCTCGGTGAGGATCTCCCCGGCCAGGCGCAGGGCGCGCTCGGGTTCCAGGTGCTGCTCCAGGTCCAGCCCCAGGCCGCGCCATGCCTCGGCACGGGCCACCACGCTGGCCGCCTGGCCGGTGCCGTGGGTGATGGAGCCGACGACGCCGGCCGGCCACACCGGCGCCCGGTCCTCGCCGGTGGCGGGCACCTCGGCCTGCCCGGTGAGTGCCTGCAAGGCCGCTCGCGCGCAGAGCCGCCCGGCCAGGTACTCCGCACGGCGCTTGGCCACCGAGCGCTGGATGCTCGGCGTGGTGGGGATGTTGCAGCGGGCGAAGTCGCCATCGTCGAGGGCCGCCGGGTCGAAGCGGCAGCTGTGGAAACCCACGCCCTCCAGCGCCTTGGCGAAGGGCCAGGCGGCATCGGGCTGGGTGCAGAAGGGGGGCAGGGTCAGGTTCATGGCGCGCATTCTGCCGCGCCGGCGGGACGGCCACCAGACGGTGGCTCGGTTACATATGTTTGCAATCGGGTTACCAAAGCTAAACGGATCGTCCAGTCGGCTTTTGCCAGACTAGCCGTGCGTTTCTTCTGGAACGCAGGTGAGGTTGTAGCCTGGGGCCGTTATCGGCCCCGGCGTTTTCTCTGAATCGAGAACGGGAGCCCTGTGGCTCCCGTTTTTTTTGCTTTGGATTCCGCACCTGGCTCAGCGTGCCTTATTCAGGATTCTCCAGGTCCACCAGCAGCCGGGCGGGGTAGACCTTCTCCCAGTGGGCCTTGAAGCGCTTGTGCACGCGGTCGATATCGAAGGTGCTTTCCCGGCCCACCTTCTGTGCGTGGGCGATGTCATGGGCCCGCATGTAGGCGATCAGGAACTGTTCGCCGTTCAGCTCCAGGTGAAACCAGGATTCGACGGTCACGCCCTCCGCCTTGAGGGTTTCCACGGCTTCGGCCTTGCGGCGTTCTATTTCGCTCCTCCAGGCCTCGACCTGTTCCATCGAGTCGCTCTTCAGCTTGATCAGTACGGAACCGACATCCATTGCGGCGCTCCAGCGTGCGGTGAGAGGGGATGCCGAGGTTAAACGCGGGCTGGTCGTGCGGTGGGGCGGCTGCCGATTGCTCAGCCAGCAGTTCACGCCGTTGGAGCCGCCACGGGCGGGCGTTGGCGGCTCAATGCGCCGTGTTCGTCAGCGAGGGGAGGTGGACACGTTGGGCGGAGTCCGACGGGCTCAGTCGTCAACGCACCCTGGGATCAGCGCCCTGGTTCGTCAGGACCTGATGCACCCAGGCGCTGCCAGCGCCGGAACACCGGTTCGGCCAGGAACAGCACCAGCAGCAGCCGGGCCACCTGCAGGGCGGTGACCAGCGGGACGGAGAGCTGCAGGGGCTCGGCGGTGAGGCTCATCTCGGCGATGCCGCCGGGCATCATCCCCAGGGTCAGGGAGCGCAGGTCCAGGGCGCTGGCCCAGGCGATGCCGAGGGCGCAGAGGCTGGCGAAGCCGATCATCAGTGCGGTGCCCAGCAGGGTGCGGGCGAGGAAGGTGGGGGCACGGCGGAAGAAGGGGCGGTCGAAGTGGCAGCCCAGGCCGCTGCCGATCAGCAACTGGCCTATCTGGCTGGCCCCTGGAGGCAGGCCGATGTGCAGGTCCCAGGCGACGCTGGCGCAGGCGCTGACCAGCAGCGGGCCGAACAGCCAGGGGTTGGGTTGGCGCAGGCGTTGCCAGAGCAGCGCCACCAGGCCGCCGGCCGGGACCAGCACGGCCAGCCAGGCCCAGTCCACCGGGGCGTTGGTGTGCAGGGCGGGGCCGTCGCCCAGCAGCAGTTTGAACAGCGCCGGTATGCACAGCACCACGGCCACCACCCGCAAACTCTGGGCCGCGGCCACGCGGCTGGTGCTGGCGCCGTTGCGCTGGCCGAGGTTGACCATCTCCCCGGAGCCGCCGGGCATGCAGGCGAAGAAGGCGGTGGCGCGGTCCTCGCCGCTGCGGCGCAACAGCCCGATGGCGAGGACGCTGGAAAGGCTGGTGAACAGGGCACCGAAGAGCACCAGCGCCCAGTGGGCGGTGACCTGCTCCAGCACCTGGGGGGTGAAGTGCAGGCCGATGCCGATGCCGATGATCCATTGGCCGGTCTTGCGCCCGCCCGGCAGGTCACGGATTGGCCAGGGCGTGGCGCAGCGGAACAGGATGACCGCCACCAGGGCGCCGATCATCCACGGCAGCGGCCAGTGGGCGAGGCTGGCGAGCAGGCCGCCCGCCGCGCCCACCAGGGGCGTCGCCCACCAGTTGCGCCAGCCATCACGCATCCGCCAGGGCCTCCCGACGGGCGCGGCGGCGCCAGATGCGCACCAGCGGCAGGGCCAGCATCACCGCTACCAGCACCCAGGTGCCGATGGCGATGGGGCTGGACCAGAGGATGCCCAGCTCGCCGTTGGAGATGGACAGCGCGCGGCGCAGGTTCTGCTCCATCAGCCCACCGAGGATGAAGCCCAGCAGCAGCGGCGAGAGGGGGAAGTCCAGCTTGCGCAGGATGTAGCCGAAGATGCCGATGGCGACCATCAGGAACAGGTCGAAGGTGGTGGCGTGCACGGCGTAGACGCCGATGGAGGTGATGATGGCGATCACCGGCACCAGCGCCCAGTTGGGCACGGCGAGGATGCGGATGAACACGCGGATCATCGGGATGTTGAGGATCACCAGCATGACGTTGGCGATGAACAGCGAGGCGATCAGGCCCCAGACGATGTCCGGCTGCTGCTGGAACAGCATGGGGCCGGGGGTGATGTTGTACAGCGTCAGTGCGCCGATCATTACGGCCGTGGTGCCGGAGCCGGGAACGCCCAGGGTCAGCATCGGCACCATGGCGCCGCAGGCGGAAGCGCCGATGGCGGTTTCCGGGGCGGCCAGACCGCGTAGGTCGCCTTTGCCGAACCTGCCGGAGTCGCCGGCCATCTTCTTCTCGGTCATGTAGGCCACGGCGCTGGCCAGGGTGGCGCCGGCGCCCGGCAGCACGCCGAGGATGAAGCCCATCACCCCGCAACGCAGGTTGACCACGGCGACCGAGGCGGCCTCCTTGAGGTTGAACAGCATGCGTCCGGTGGCCTTCACGGCGACGTGGCCGTGGTGGGTCTTCTCCAGCAGCAGGAGGATCTCGCTCACCGAGAACAGGCCCAGCACCAGCACCACGAACTGGATGCCGTCGGCGACATGGATGCTGTCGAAGGTGAAGCGGTACACGCCGCTGTTGGCGTCGATGCCGATGGTGGAGAGGAACAGGCCGAGCAGGGCGGCGATGAAGGTCTTCAGCGGCCGGTCGCCGGCCATGCCGCCGAGGGCGACGATGGCGAACACCATCAGCACGAAGTACTCCGCCGGGCCGAAGGCGATGGCCCATTTGGCCAGCAGCGGGGCGAACAGCACCATGCCGCAGGTGGCGATGAAGGCGCCGATGAAGGAGCTCCAGGCCGACAGCGACAGGGCGACGCCGGCCAGGCCCTGGCGGGCCATGGGGTAGCCGTCGAGGGTGGTCATCACGGTGGAGGCTTCGCCGGGGATGTTCAGCAGGATGGAGCTGATGCGCCCGCCGTATTCGCAGCCCAGGTACACGGCGGCCAGCAGGATCAGCGCCGACTCCGGCGGCAGGCCGAGGGCGAAGGCCACCGGGATCAGCAGGGCCACGCCGTTGATCGGGCCGAGGCCCGGCAGCAGGCCCACCACGGTGCCGATCAGGGTGCCCACCAGGGCGGTGACCAGGTTGTAGGGGGAGAGGGCCACGCCGAAGCCCTGGCCGAGGTAGCTCAAGGTATCCATGTCGTCACTCCAGGAAGTCGAGGAGGCCCAGGGGCAGGGGCACGTCCAGGGTCTTGTCGAACAGCAGGTAGAGGCCAACGCTGATGGCCAGCGCGGCGATGGTGCCGGGCAGCCAGCGGCCGCCGTACAGGCGGGCCATCAGCAGGCCGGCGAGGGTGCTGGAGAGGATGAAGCCCAGCGGCTCGAAGAGCCCGGCGTAGACCAGCAGCAGGGCGATGCAGGCGATCACCTTGCGCAGGGCGGGGGCGTCCAGCGGGGTGTCGTCGTGCTTGTGCAGCAGGGCGCCGGGGCGCAGCACCTGCCACAGCAGGGCGGCGGCCATCAGCCCGAGGGTGAGCAGGGGGAAGGCGCGGGGGCCGACCGGTTCATAGGAGAAGGCGGCGTGGTAGTCCCAGGCGAGCGCGGCAAAAAACAGGCATGCGACCAGCCAGCCCAGACTGAACAGGCGTTGAAAAAGCATGGGGGATTCCTCGCGGAATGGGGGCGCGGAAGGCCGGCTGGCGGGGGCGCTCAGCCGGCTGTTCGGGGCCTTAGCGTCTGTTCACGCTCTCTTGTGAGCGCTTATTGGGTGAGGCCGAACTCCTTGGCCATCTCCTTGTACTGGGCGACGCGCTGCTTCACGTAGGCGTCCAGTTCCGGGCCGGTCATGGCGAAGGGGAACAGCTCGCGCTGGCCGCGCAGTTTGGCGAAGTCCTCGGAGGCCAGCAGTTGGTCGAAGGCGGCCTTCCACCAGGCGTAGTCCTCGTCGCTCACCTTCGGGCCGAGGTAGAAGCCGCGCACCACCGGCCAGGTGATGTCGTAGCCCTGTTCCTTGGCGGTGGGGATGTTGGCCTTGTCCTCACCCGGCAGGCGCTCTTCGGAGAGCACGGCGAGGATGCGCATGTTGCCGGCGAGGATGTGCGGCATGGAGTCGGCGATGTCGGTACTGCCCACCTGGATGTGCCCGCCGAGCAGGGCGGTGGCGATCTCGCCGCCGCCTTCCAGGGCCACGTAGCGCAGGTTGCGCGGGTCGATGCCGGCGGCCTTGGCCAGCAGGGCGGTCTGCATCCAGTCCTGGCTGCCGACGGTGCCGGAGGAGCCGATCACCACCTTGCCCGGGTCGGCCTTGAGGGCGTTGATCAGGTCGTCGAGGGTCTTGTAGGGGGAGTCGCTGCGCACGGCGATGGCGCCGTAGCTGGTGCCGATGCCGGCCAGCCAGCGCACGGCGTTCTCGTCGAAGCGGCCGAACTTGCCCTGGGCCAGGTTGAGCAGCGAGCCGCTGGACCAGGCGGTGATGGTGCCGGCGTCCGCCGGGCGCTGGGCGACCACGGCGTTGTAGGCGACGGCGCCGACGCCACCGGGCATGTAGGTGACGCGCATGGGTTTGCTGAGCAGCTTGGCGTCCATCAGGGCGCTCTGGGCCAGCTTGCAGGTGAGGTCGAAACCGCCGCCGGGGGCGGCCGGGGCGATGCACTCGGGGCGCTTGGGCTCGGCCATCAGTTGGGTGGAGAGCAGCAGGCCGGTGGCGAGCAGGGCGAAGCGGGAGAGGGCGGTCTTCATCGGTTGTCTCCTGTGGAGTCTTATTGTGGGTCACCAGATGGCGAGGGCGTAGCTGACGATCAGGCGCAGTTCGTCGGCATCCCGGGCGAAGCTGGAGCGGAAGCCGGCGTGGCGGGCGCGGAAGGTGAGGTCCTTGAGGGCGCCGCTCTGGACGACGTACTTGAACTCCACGTCGCGTTCCCATTCGCGGCCTTCCCGGTCGCTGCCGGTGACCTGGGCGTTGTCGCTGGTGATGTAGCGGGTCATGAAGCTCAGGCCGGGGACGCCGAGGCGGGCGAAGTCCAGGTCGTAGCGGGCCTGCCAGGAGCGCTGGTCGGCGTTGGCGAAGTCGTTGATCTGCACGAAGTTGACCAGGAACGGGTCGCTGCCGTCGATGTAGGCGTAGCCGGTGTCGCCGCTCATGCGCTGGTAGCCGAGGCCGACCTTGTGGGCGCCCTGGCCGTAGCTGAGCATGCCGTTCAGCGCGCGGTTGTCCACCTTGCCGGCGGCAGCGCGGCCGGTGTCGTCGCTGATGGCGTAGCGCAGGTCGGCGCTGAGGGTGCCACTGCCCAGGGGCTGGGTGGCGAGCAGGCCGAAGAAGTGCTGGCGGTAGACGTCGTCCAGCTCGGCGAAGTAGTAGCGCCCGGTGAGCTGCTTGCTGAACACGTAGTCGGCGCCGGCCAGGTCGTAGTGGTCGCCGCTGGCGCCACTGGCGAAGCGCCGGTTCTTGTTGTTCAGGGCCAGGTCTTCGGAGTGGGTGGAGGCGCGGTCCTTCACTTCGCGCAGGCGGCCGCCGGTGAAGGTGAGGCCTTCGATCTCCCTGGAGGTGAGCAGGCCGCCTTCGAACACCTGGGGCAGGATGCGGCTGTCGCTGGCCTTGACCACCGGCAGTTCGGGGATGTGGCTGCCGATGCGCAATTCGCTCCTGGAGACGCGCACCTTGCCGGTCAGACCCAGCTTGCCGTAGGTGTCCGGGGTGCCGCCGTCGTCCTGTACCGGCAGCAGGTCGGTGCCACTGCTGCCCTTGCCCGAGTCGAGCTTGACGCCAACCATGCCGAGGGCGTCCACACCGAAGCCGACGGTGCCTTCGGTGAAGCCGGATTCGATGTTGAGGATGAAGCCCTGGGCCCATTCGTCGCGCTTGGACTGGCCGGTGCCTTCGCGAAAGTCGCGGTTCAGGTAGATGTTGCGGGCTTCGAGGGTGGCCGAGCTGTCCTTGATGAAGTCAGCCTGGGCGAGCGGGGCGAGGGTGCAGCCGGCGATGGCCAGGCTGACGATGCGTGCAGGCGGCAACGCCTGCCGGGAGGCAGTGTGCATCGGTGGTCTCCGTTGTTGTTCTTGTAAGCCGGCTCAACCAAGGCCGGCTATGGATGGGTGGTTCTGTCCACCCTGTGCCGATGCTAGGGGGCGAAGCTTTCGCCAGGCTTTCAGCGTGAAAGAATTCGGCAGGCCGCTTTTTTGCGGGTTGCTGGCCGTTACACTGCGGGCCGTTTCCTACAGCCTGGAGGACTCCACCGTGCGCATCCTGCTCGTCGAAGACCACCTGCAATTGGCCGATAGCGTGGCCCAGGCGCTGCGCGCAGCGGGCTGGACGGTGGACGTGCTGCACGATGGCGTGGCGGCGGACCTGGCCTTGTCCAGCGAGGAATATGCCCTGGCGGTGCTGGACGTGGGGCTGCCGCGCCTGGACGGCTTCGAGGTGCTGTCGCGCCTGCGTGGGCGGGGCAAGACGCTGCCGGTGCTGATGCTCACTGCGCGGGGCGAGGTGAAGGACCGGGTGCTGGGCCTGAACCTGGGCGCGGACGATTACCTGGCCAAGCCCTTCGAGCTGTCGGAGCTGGAGGCGCGGGTGAAGGCGCTGCTGCGGCGCACGGTGCTGGGCGGCGAGCAGCAGCAGCGCTGCGGGCCGCTGCTCTATGACCTGGGCACCCGGCGTTTCAGCCTGGACGGCCAGCCGCTGACGCTGACCTCGCGGGAGCAGGCGGTGCTGGAGGTGCTGATCGCGCGCCCCGGCCGGGTGATGAGCAAGGACCAGTTGGCCGCTCAGGTGTTCGGCCTGGACGAGGAGGCCAGCCCGGACGCCATCGAGATCTACATCCACCGCCTGCGCAAGAAGCTGGAGGGCAGCACGGCGCGCATCGTCACCTTCCGCGGCCTGGGCTACCTGCTGGAGCACCAGGATGCGTGAGTCGGGAAGCCTGCGCGGGCGGCTGCTGCGGCGGCTGGCGCTGCTGCTGGCGATGCTGCTGGTGATCGGCAGCCTGAGTGCCTACTTCAATGCCCGCCAGGCGGCAGACACCGCCTACGACCGCACCCTGCTGGCGTCGGCCCGGGCCATTTCCGCCGGGCTCTACGAGGCCGACGGCCGGCTCAAGGCCGATGTGCCCTATGTGGCGCTGGACACCTTCGCCTACGACAGCGCGGGGCGGATCTTCTACCAGGTGACCGACATCGAGGGGAAGCTGGTCTCCGGCTACGAGAACCTGCCCGGCCCGCCGCCGGGCACGCCGCGCACCGATGACTACCCGGCCCTGGCGCGCTTCTACGACGCCAACTACGGCGGGGTGGACGTGCGGGTGGTGAGCCTGCTGCGCCCGGTGAGCGAGGCAAGCATCAACGGCATGGCGGAAATCCGCGTGGCGGAGACCGAGGAGGCCCGCGAGCGCCTGGCCCGGGGGCTGCTGGTGGATACGCTGTGGCGCCTGGCGCTGATGTCCCTGGCGGCGCTGGGCCTGGTGTGGCTGGCGGTGAGTGCGGCGATGCGCCCGCTCAATCAGTTGCGCTCGGCGGTGGAGGAGCGCCAGCCGGACGACATGCGCCCGTTGCCGGTGGTGGTGGTGCAGAGCGAGCTCAAGCCGCTGGTGGATGCGCTCAACCGGTTCACCGAGCGCCTGCGCGGGCTGTTCCAGCGCCAGGCGGACTTCATCGCCGACGCCTCCCACGAGTTGCGCACGCCCCTGGCGGCCCTGAAGGCGCGGATCGAGCTGGGCCTGCGCGAGCAGGACCCGGCCGCCTGGCGCCGGACCCTGGAGGAGAGTGCGGCGAACACCGACCGGCTGACCCACCTGGCCAACCAACTGCTCTCCCTGGCCCGTATCGAGAGCGGGGCGCGGGCGATTGCCGAGGGCGGTGCCGAACGCATCGAGCTGGGCGCCCTGGCCCGTGAGCTGGGGATGGCCCTGGCGCCCCTGGCCCACGCCCGGGGTATCGCCCTGGCGCTGGAGGCGGAGGACAGCGCTTGGGTGAGGGGGGAGCCGACGCTGCTCAACGAGTTGCTCAGCAACCTGGTGGACAACGCCCTGGCCCATACGCCCAAGGGCGGCAGCGTGACCCTGCGGGTGATGGCGCCGGCGGTGCTGGAAGTGGAGGACGAGGGCAGCGGCATTCCGCCGGAAGAACGCGAGCGGGTGTTCGAGCGTTTCTACCGGCGCACGGCCCAGGCCAGCGGGGCGGGGTTGGGCCTGGCCATCGTGGGTGAGATCTGCCGGGCGCACATGGCCGAGATCAGCCTGCACGACGGCGGCGCGGGCGGGTTGCGGGTGCGGGTGAGCTTTCCGCCCGCCTGAGCAGCACTGCCATTACTGCAGGCTGCTCAGCGGCTCTTCGGCTTCGAGCAGGTAGCGGGCGATCTTGCCGCTTTCACGCAGTTGCGCCAGGCCCTGGTTGAAGCGCGCCATGAGCTGTTCGTTGCCGGGAACCGAGCGGGACAGCAACAGGTGCAGGGTGTCGCTGCGCAGTGGCTGGGGGTGAAAGGTGACTCGGCTGCGTTCTTCGCGGCTGAAGCTTTGCAGGTTGGCGATGCCGACCACCTTGTCCATGGGGAACACGTCGATGCGGCCGGCCAGGAGCATGCGCAGGCCCTGTTCCTCGGCGGCCAGGCGCTGCACGCGCAGGCGGCCGTCCTGCTCGGCGCGCTGGAAGGCTTCGCCGTAGTCGTAGCCGATGGTGGCGCCCAGGCGGTAGTGCCGGAGGTCGTCCACGCTCTGCCAGTCGAGGGGGGTGTCCTTGCGGTGGAACAGTACGTAGCCGCTCTCGATCACCGGATCACTGACGTAGAAATCCCGTTCGCGATCAGCATTGCGCAGCCAGATAGCGGTGCCGTGGCGCTCGCCTTTCTCCGCCAGGCGCAGGGAGCGGGCCCAGGGGTGGAACTCCCAGTGGACGGTGACGCCCTCCAGGGCGAAGGCTTCGGCGACGATGCGCGAGGCTACGCCCTGGTGCGGCAGCGAGGCGCCGAGGTAGGGCGTCCATTCACCGTTGGTGAGGCGCACGTCTTCGGCGGCGGCGAGGCTGCCGAAGGCGAGGGTGAGGATGAATAGAAGGGCGCGCATCTGGGTCCGCTACTCCATGTATGCAGGGAGTCTAGACAGGTATGGCGCGCCCGTTAGTTCACTGCAGCATGCTCATGGCCGCCTCCATGGCGGCGGAGAGGTCTTCGTCTGCCTGCATGTCGACCTGCGGGTCGAGGCCGAGTTTGGCGAAGGCGGGGATCTGGCTCCAGTCGAGCTGGGTGTAGGGGTGTTCGCTGCCCAGGTAGCTCTGCAGGGTGGCGACCTGGACGATGTCCACGTAGTCGACCTTGGGCGAGTTGCGGGTGAAGTCCAGGTACTGGCTGGGGATCTGCGCGATCGGGGCGGGGAATTCCCAGGCTTTGAGGATGCGGTCGCCGATGATCGGGTGGATGCGCTCGATCACGTGGTTGAGGCTGATGGAGTCGGCCAGCAGCTCGTAGTGTTCTTCGGCGTAGGTGAGGATCGGCAGCACGCCGATCTGGTGCACCAGGCCGGCGAGGGTGGCCTGGTCCGGCGCGAGGCGGGTGTAGTGGCGGCAGAGGACGTGGCAGATGCCGGCGATCTCGGTGCTCTTGTTCCAGACTTCGCGCATTTTGCGGTCGACCACATCGGAGGTGGCCTGGAACATCTGCTCCATGGCCAGGCCCGTGGCGAGGTTGCAGGTGTAGTTGATGCCGAGGCGGCTGATGGCCATCTGCAGGTCGGTGATTTCCTTGTTGGTGCGCAGCAGCGGGCTGTTCACCACCTTGATGATGCGGGCGGTGAGGGCGGCGTCGTTGCCGATCACCTTGGACAGGGCGGGGATGCTCACGTCGGGGTCTTCTGCGGCTTCGCGCACCTTCAGCGCCACTTCGGGCAGGGTGGGCAGCACCAGCTCATCGTTGTCGATGGCGCGGATCAGGTCTTCCTGGACTTTCTCGGCAAGCTTGCTCATGGGGGCTCTCTAGGCGTGGTAGGCGGTTGGACCGGCCCTCAGCGCTGGATCTCGCGGTCGGCGTCCAGCGTGTAGGGGAGGTCGAGCAGGTTCAGCACGGGGCCATCGATGGCGCCCAGGTGGATCCGTCCGTCGTTGACCGCGTCTTCCTGGAGCACGGCGAGGAGTTCGTAACCCTGTTCCGCCGGGGCGGCCAGCACCACTTCGCCGACGCTGCTCTGGTGGACGGGGGAAAAGAGTTCGAGGCCGGGGGCCGGGCGTTCGCCTTCGGGCAGGGCCAGGCGCTGCAGGCGGCGCTTGAGTTTGCCCAGGTACTGCATGCGGGCGACGATCTCCTGCCCGGTATAGCACCCTTTCTTGAAGCTGACGCCGCCGACCGCCTGGAGGTTGATCATCTGCGGGATGAACAGCTCGCGGGTGGCAGCGAAGACCTGGCCGACCCCGGCGCGCACCTGGGCCAGCAGCCAGGCGTCCAGCGGGGCCTCGGGCAGGTGGGCGGCGAGGTGGGTGCGCAGGCTGTCGGCCTCATCAGCTGCTGCCCAGAGTTCTGCGCGGCCGTCGGAGAGGCGCAGGGCGATGCGGCCCTCGGCGCGCACGACGGCGCCGGCTTCGGTGGGCAGGTCGAGGCCCAGCGCTACGAGCACGCCGTCGCCCTGGGCCAGGCCGAAGCGCACCCAGGCGGCGCTCTCGTCGGCCAGGGTGGCCTTGGAGAACACGGCGTATTTCTTCAGGTCGGCGAGTTGCACGTCCAGCAACCGGGCGTCGAGGGCGAGCAGGTAGCCGTCGCCTTCGGGCAGGACGCGGAAGCTGGAGACCATGCGCCCCTTGGGGGTGCAGCGGGCGCCGAGGCTGGTGGTGGTGTCGTTGAGGTAGGCGAGGTTGCAGGTGACCTGGCCCTGAAGGAACTTGGCGGCGTCCACGCCACGGACGGCGATGATGCCTTCGTGGGTGAGCGGGCAGAAGAATGCGGTTTCAGCCATGGGATATCGCTGGAAAGGGTGTCCGGGGCGTCATCATAGAGCCCGGTCGGCGGCTTGTCAGCGGGTGCCGGCCGGCGTCCGTGCCGTTATACTGCGCGCCTGTTTACTGGAGGCACCCCGATGGCCGACGCAACTGAACTGAACCGACTCTTCTGGCACAGCCGCCGCGGCATGCTGGAGCTGGATGTGCTGCTGGTCCCCTTCGTGCAGGAGGCGTACCCGCACCTCGACGAGGCCGACCAGGCCCGTTACCGCAAGCTGCTGGAATGTGAGGACCAGGACATGTTCGGCTGGTTCATGCAGCGCGGTGAGCCGGAAGATGTGGACCTGCGGCGCATCGTGAAAATGATCCTGGACCGTGTCCAGCCCAAGTAGCCCCTTCGAATGCCACTGGCGCCCGTCGCGGCGCCTGCTGGCGATCTACCTCTTCCTTCTAGTGCTGTGCCTGGTGGCGTTGGCGACGGCCGAGTGCCCGGCCTGGGTGCGTCTGCTCGGTGCGCTGCTGTGCGCTGGCCACGCGGCCTGGGTGCTGCCCCGGCGCATCCTGCTGACGGCGCCTTCGGCGATCCTCGGGTTGCGCCTGTCGTCTGATGGGCTGGCGTTGCTGCGCCGGGATGGCGACTGGCTGCCCGTGCAACTGTCGCCTGACAGCCTGGCGCTACCCCTGGCGGTGCTGCTGGTCTATCGCCAGCCGGGTCGCCCCTGGGCCCAGGGGCTCTGTGTGCCGGCCGATGCGATGGACGCCGATTGGCATCGGCGCCTGCGGGTGCGGCTGCGTTTCAGTCGCCAAAGGTGGGCGGCACCAGAATAGTGTCGTGGGCTTCGGGCAGGGTGTCGGGGTAGTCCAGGGTGTAGTGCAGGCCCCGGGATTCCTTGCGCTGCATGGCCGAGCGGATGATCAGGTCCGCCACCTGGGCCAGGTTGCGCAGCTCGATGAGGTCACGGCTGACCTTGTAGTTGGAGTAGAACTCGTCGATCTCGCTGAGCAGCAGACGCACCCGGTGCTGGGCGCGCTGCAGGCGCTTGTTGGTGCGCACGATGCCGACGTAGTCCCACATGAATCGCCGGAGTTCGTCCCAGTTGTGCGCGATGATCACGTCCTCGTCCGAGTCGGTCACCTGGCTGGCGTCCCAGGTGGGCAGGCCGTCGGGCAGGGGGATCTGTTCCATCTGGCCGAGCATGTCTTCGGCGGCGGAACGGGCGTAGACGAAGCACTCCAGCAGGGAGTTGCTGGCCATGCGGTTGGCGCCGTGCAGACCGGTGAAGCTGGTCTCGCCGATGGCGTAGAGGCCGGGGACGTCGGTGTGGCCGTGGCGGTCCACGACTACGCCACCGCAGGTGTAGTGGGCGGCGGGCACCACGGGGATGGGCTGGCGGGTGATGTCGATGCCGAAGCCCAGGCAGCGCTCGTAGACCGTGGGGAAGTGGCTCTTCACGAACTCGGCGGGCTTGTGGCTGATGTCCAGGTAGACGCAGTCGATGCCCAGGCGCTTCATCTCGTGGTCGATGGCGCGGGCGACGATGTCGCGCGGGGCCAGTTCGGCACGCTTGTCGAAGCGTTGCATGAAGCGCTCGCCGCTGGGCAGGCGCAGCAGGCCACCTTCGCCGCGCACCGCTTCGGTGATCAGGAAGCTCTTGGCTTGCGGGTGATACAGGCAGGTGGGGTGGAACTGGTTGAACTCCAGGTTGCCCACCCGGCAGCCGGCCCGCCAGGCCATGGCGATGCCATCACCGCAGGCGCCGTCGGGGTTGCTGGTGTAGAGGTAGACCTTGGCTGCGCCGCCCGAGGCGAGCACGGTGAAGCGCGCGCCATGGGTGTCGACTTCGCCGCTGCTGCGGTTCAGCACGTAGGCGCCGAGGCAGCGCTGGCCGGGCAGGCCGAGCTTGCGCTCGGTGATCAGGTCGATGGCGACATGCTGCTCCAGCAGTTCGATGTTGGGGCACTGACGGGCGCGTGCCAGCAGGGTGTTGAAGATGGCGGCGCCGGTGGCATCGGCGGCATGGATGATGCGTCGGTGGCTGTGCCCGCCCTCGCGGGTGAGGTGAAACTGGAATCCGCCGTCTTCGCGGGCGCTTTCGTCCTCGCGGGTGAACGGCACGCCCTGGTCGATCAGCCACTGGATGGCTTGGCGGCTGTGCTCGACGGTGAAGCGGACGGCATCCTCGCGACAGAGCCCGGCCCCGGCGACGAGGGTGTCCTCGACATGGGAATCGACGGTGTCGGTGTCGTCCAGGACAGCGGCAACGCCCCCCTGGGCCCAGAAGGTCGAGCCTTGGGACAGGTCGCCTTTGCTGAGGATGGCGATGCGCAGGTGGGAGGGCAGGGTCAGCGCAAGGGTGAGGCCGGCGGCGCCGCTGCCGATCACCAGTACATCGTGCTGAAAGTGTTGGCTCATGTCGGGGATCCCGCGGGAAGGCGGCCCCTAGTATATAGAGGGGGTGGTCGGCACAATAGCGCGTTCATGGTCGCCGAAGAAATCGTGGGAACTTTCCATCCACACCCGCTTTCTTAGGTATGTCGCACATGAAGTGACGTGCTTGGCGAGTTGTGCCGCGAGGAGCTTCCTGCTCCTCTGGCTGCGGCAAATCAGGCGAATAAATTATCCGCGCAGCAGCGGTTGAACCCTGCTGCGTGATTCCGTGCAAGAAGGAAACGGTCTTGCAGGAAGCTTGCTTGGAGGGGAGAACTTTTGCGTAACGCCCGAGTCTATCTTGGCAAGCCGATCCACTGGGCGGCGCGGTGCCCCTCAAGCTCCAACGAGGAGTATCCATGCTAACCCAGGAACAGGATCAGCAACTGGTCGAGCGGGTGCAGCGAGGCGATAAGAGGGCTTTCGATCTTCTGGTGCTGAAGTATCAGCACAAGATCCTCGGGTTGATCGTGCGGTTCGTGCACGACACTCAGGAGGCCCAGGATGTCGCTCAGGAAGCCTTCATCAAGGCGTATCGTGCGCTCGGCAATTTCCGCGGTGACAGTGCTTTCTATACCTGGCTGTACCGCATCGCCATCAATACGGCGAAGAATCATCTGGTGGCGCGTGGTCGGCGTCCTCCGGACAGTGATGTGAGTGCGGAGGACGCGGAGTTCTACGATGGCGATCATGCTCTCAAGGACAACGAATCGCCCGAGCGCTCGCTGCTGAGGGATGAGATCGAGGGTACCGTCCATCGAACCATCCAGCAGCTACCTGAGGATTTGCGCACGGCGCTGACGTTGCGTGAGTTCGATGGTCTGAGTTACGAGGACATCGCCAATGTCATGCAGTGTCCGGTTGGTACAGTCCGCTCGCGTATTTTCAGGGCGCGAGAAGCGATCGATAAAGCCCTGCAGCCCTTGCTGCAGGAATCCTGAGACAGCGGCGACAGCTATTAGAGAGGAATCGCCATGAGTCGTGAAGCCCTGCATGAATCGCTGTCCGCGGTGATGGATAACGAAGCGGATGAACTTGAGTTGCGCCGAGTGCTCGCCTCCAGCGGTGATGAGGAGATCCGTGCCACATGGTCGCGCTACCAGATAGCCCGTGCCGTGATGCACAAGGAACTGCTCGAGCCCCGTCTCGACATCGCGGCGGCGGTATCCGCAGCGCTGGCGGATGAGGCTGCGCCTGCTACAGCAGCCAAGGGGCCCTGGCGTACCTTGGGTCGCCTGGCGGTCGCAGCGTCGGTGACTGTTGCCGTGCTGGCCGGTGTGCGTCTGTACAACCAGGACGAGGTAGGCACCCGTCAACTGGCCCAGCAAGGTGGCGTGCAGCCGCTGATCACCGCGCCCCAGGCCAACAAGGATGCGGTGCTGGCGGGATACAGTGTCGAGTCACCGCGTGTATTGCCGCAAGGTTCGGCTGCGCCGTCTGGCTGGCATGACCAGCGCCTGCCGGCCTACCTGCGCCAGCATGCCCAACAGGCCGCCATGAGCGGTTCCGAGAGCGCGCTGCCCTACGCACGCGCTGCCAGTCTGGAGAGCCGCTGAGCAGTAATCCATGCGTGCACTACCACTCTTCGTGTTGCTCGGTGGTTGGCTGGTCCAGGCCGCCCACGCCGCCGAACCCCAGGATTGGCTGAAGCGTATTGCCCAGGCCGAGCAGCAGAACTTTCAGGGAACATTCGTCTACGAGCGCAGCGGCAGCTTTTCCACTCACCAGATCTGGCACCGGGTCGACGCCAGTCAGGTGCGTGAGCGTCTGCAGCAGCTCGATGGTCCGGCCCAGGAGGTCGTGCGGGTAGACGGCAGAACGCAATGCGTGAGCGGTGCGCTGGCCGACCAGATGGGAGGCCAGGTGTGGCCCGCTCGGGATTTGGATGCGGCACAGATCGCCAAGTCCTACGAGATCCGTGTGGTGGGCGAGTCCCGTGTTGCAGGGCGTGCCGCCGTGGTTCTCAGTCTCGTGCCGCGGGATCAGCATCGTTATGGCTTCGAGCTGCACCTGGATCGTGAGACTGGCCTGCCACTGAAGTCGTTGATGCTCAACGACAAAGGCGGGTTGTTGGAGCGCTTCCAGTTCACCCAGTTCGAGACAGTTCGCCCGGAGGATGCCGAGCTTCAGCCCGGTGTCGATTGCCAGGCGGTGAGTTTCTCCGAGGCTCCGGTGGGGCAGGCCAGTGCCTGGCACTCAGACTGGTTGCCGCCAGGCTTCAGTCTTTCCAGTTCCACTCAACGCCGCAGCCCCGCGTCATCCGATACCGTGGTCTGTCTGTTGTTTGGTGACGGCCTGGCACGTTTTTCGGTGTTCCTGGAGCCTCTGCACGGCGCGCGAGTGGAAGACATCGTGCCCTACGAGCTTGGGCCTACCGTGGCGGTATCCCGTCGGTTGAGCACGGCAGACGGGGATGTGATGGTCACCGTCGTGGGTGAGATTCCTGTGGGAACTGCGGAGCGCGTCGCGTTGTCTATGCGTTCGGCGGGTACCGCTGGCAGCTCCGCGCCCCAGTGAGTTGAGGGTGCCGCAGGCGACAGTGCTGGGCCTTCTGCTTGAAGGAGGCTGGTAATTGATAGCGATCTGCTATCGATTCGTATCCCAAGTTGTGCAATGGTTCATCGGGCTGGAGGCCTCGCTTCCGGCCCCATTTGCGTTTGCCCGCTCCGCCCCCGGGGCGCTCGGCGGGTTCAAATTCCTCGTGTAATGACGGGAGCTGTATGTCGATGCTAAGCATGAAATCCTGCATGTCCGCCGTGGCGGCGCTGCTGCTGCTCGGACAAACCCTCGCGGCGCGCGCCGAACTGCCTGACTTCTCCCCGCTGGTGGAGCAGGCGTCACCCGCCGTGGTCAACATCAGTACGCGACAGAAGCTGCCCGAGCGCGCCGTCGCCAACCAGATGCCGGACCTGGAAGGCCTGCCGCCGATGCTGCGGGAGTTCTTCGAGCGCAGCATCCCCCAGGCCCCGCGTGGCCAGGGTGGTCGCCAGCGTGAGGCGCAGTCCCTGGGCTCTGGTTTCATCATCTCCAGGGATGGCTACATCCTGACCAACAACCATGTGGTAGCGGACGCCGACGAGATCATCGTGCGCCTGTCCGACCGCAGCGAGCTGGAAGCCAAGCTGATCGGCGCCGATGCCCGCACCGACGTGGCCCTGCTGAAGGTGGAAGGCAAGGACCTGCCCATCGTCAAACTCGGCAAATCCGATTCGTTGAAGGTTGGGAGCTGGGTGCTGGCCATCGGTTCGCCGTTCGGTTTCGACCATTCCGTCACCGCCGGCATCGTCAGCGCCAAGGGCCGTAGCCTGCCCAACGAGAGCTACGTGCCGTTCATCCAGACCGACGTGGCGATCAACCCGGGTAACTCCGGTGGGCCGCTGTTCAACCTGGACGGCGAAGTGGTCGGCATCAACTCGCAGATCTTCACCCGCTCCGGCGGCTTCATGGGGCTGTCCTTCGCCATCCCGATCGATGTGGCGATGAGCGTGGCCGATCAATTGAAGGCCAGCGGCAAGGTCAACCGTGGCTGGCTGGGCGTGGTGATCCAGGAAGTGAACAAGGACCTCGCCGAATCCTTCGGTCTCGACAAGCCGGCAGGTGCGCTGGTGGCCCAGGTGCTGGAGAACGGCCCGGCTGCCAAGGGCGGCCTGCAAGTGGGGGATGTGATCCTCAGCATGAACGGGCAACCCATCGTCATGTCCGCTGACCTGCCGCATCTTGTGGGCGCGCTGAAACCGGGTACCAAGATCGACCTGGGCATCGTCCGCGATGGCAATCGCAAGAACCTGTCCCTGAGCATCGGTGCGCTGCCTGAGGACGGTCAGGAACTGGCCGCCGGCGAGTCCTCGGGTGCCGAGCGCAGCAGCAACCGTCTTGGTGTGCTGGTCGCCGGTCTCTCCGGGGAGCAGCAGAAAGCGCTGGACATCAAGGGTGGCGTGGTCATCCGCGAGATCCAGGAAGGGCCGGCTGCACTCATGGGGCTGCGCCCGGGTGACGTGATCACCCACCTGAACAACCAGGCCATCGATTCGGTCCAGACCTTCGCCAAGGTCGCCAAGGAACTGCCGAAGAATCGTTCGGTGTCCATGCGCGTGCTGCGCCAGGGGCGCGCGAGCTTCATCACCTTCAAATTGTCGGAGTGATCCGATGCACTGAAAAAGGGCGGCCCAGGTCGCCCTTTTTCATGGGCGGGCGTCGTCGGTCGTGCGTGACGCCTGTGATGGCGATCAGGTAAACTCCCCGGCTATTTTTCGGCAAGCAACCAGCTTGCGGCTTTTTTCGAGTGTCGATCCCGTGAGTGACCTGAGTCATATCCGCAACTTTTCCATCATCGCCCATATCGACCATGGCAAGTCGACCCTGGCGGATCGCTTCATCCAGCTCTGTGGTGGCCTTTCCGATCGCGAGATGGAGGCGCAGGTGCTCGACTCCATGGACCTGGAACGTGAGCGCGGCATCACCATCAAGGCCCACAGCGTCACCCTGCACTACAAGGCGCAGGACGGCCGGACCTACCAGTTGAATTTCATCGATACCCCCGGTCACGTGGACTTCACCTACGAGGTGAGCCGTTCCCTGGCTGCCTGCGAAGGCGCGCTGCTGGTGGTGGATGCAGGGCAGGGCGTCGAGGCCCAGTCCGTGGCCAACTGCTACACCGCCATCGAGCAGGGCCTGGAAGTGATGCCCGTGCTGAACAAGATGGACCTGCCCCAGGCCGAGCCTGAGCGGGTGAAGGACGAGATCGAGCACATCATCGGCATCGACGCCACTGACGCCGTGCCCTGCAGCGCCAAGAGCGGCATGGGTGTGATCGAGGTGCTGGAGCAACTGGTCAAGGTGATCCCGCCGCCGGAAGGCGAGATCGAGGCACCGCTGCAGGCGCTGATCATCGACTCCTGGTTCGACAACTACCTGGGCGTGGTCTCGCTGGTTCGGGTCAAGCACGGTCGAGTGAAGAAGGGCGACAAGATCCTGGTGAAGTCCACCGGCAAGGTCCACCAGGTGGACAGCGTCGGCGTCTTCACTCCCAAGCACACCGAGACCGCAGACCTCAAGGCCGGCGAAGTGGGCTTCATCATCGCCGGCATCAAGGACATTCATGGGGCGCCGGTGGGCGACACCCTGACCCTGTCCAACACCCCGGATGTGGACGTGCTGCCGGGCTTCCAGCGCATCAAGCCGCAGGTCTACGCCGGCCTGTTCCCGGTCAGCTCCGATGACTTCGAGGACTTCCGCGAGGCCCTGCAGAAGCTGACCCTGAACGATGCCGCGCTGCAGTACGAGCCGGAAAGCTCCGAGGCCCTGGGCTTCGGCTTCCGCATCGGCTTCCTCGGCATGCTGCACATGGAGATCATCCAGGAGCGTCTGGAGCGCGAATACGACCTGGACCTGATCACCACCGCGCCGACTGTGGTCTTCGAGATCGTCCTGAAGAGCGGCGAGACCGTTTACGTCGACAACCCGTCCAAGCTGCCCGACCTGGCGTCCATTCAGGAAATGCGCGAACCCATCGTGCGCGCCACCATCCTGGTGCCCCAGGAGCACCTCGGCAACGTCATCACCCTGTGCATCGAGAAGCGTGGCGTCCAGCGCGACATGCAGTTCCTCAGTTCCCAGGTTCAGGTTTGCTACGACCTGCCGATGAATGAGGTGGTGCTGGATTTCTTCGACCGTTTGAAGTCGGTGAGCCGTGGCTACGCTTCGCTGGACTACAGCTTCGACCGCTTCGAGCCCGCCAACCTCGTCCGCCTGGATGTGCTGATCAACGGTGAGAAGGTCGATGCGCTGGCACTGATCGTTCACCGCGAGCAGGCCCACTACAAGGGCCGAGCGCTGACCGAGAAGATGAAAGACCTGATTCCTCGGCAGATGTTCGACGTTGCCATCCAGGCCGCCATTGGCGGCCAGATTGTGGCCAGGACCACTGTCAAGGCTCTCAGGAAGAACGTTCTGGCCAAGTGCTACGGCGGTGACGTCAGCCGTAAGAAGAAACTGCTGGAGAAGCAGAAGGCCGGTAAGAAACGGATGAAGCAGGTAGGCAGCGTGGAAATCCCGCAGGAAGCCTTCCTCGCTGTTCTCAAAGTGGATAGCTAGGGTCTATGTCGATCAATTTCCCGCTCTTGTTGGTTATCGCCGTGGCGGTCTGCGGCGTGCTCGCGCTCCTCGATCTGCTCCTGCTGGCACCGCGCCGGCGTACTGCGATCGCCACCTACCAGGGGCAGGTCAGCGAGCCCGATCCGGCAGTGCTGGAAAAGCTCGGCAAGGAGCCCCTGCTGGTCGAGTACGGCAAGTCGTTCTTCCCGGTGCTGGCCATCGTGCTGGTGCTGCGTTCTTTCCTGGTGGAGCCCTTCCAGATCCCGTCCGGTTCGATGAAGCCGACGCTGGAGGTGGGCGATTTCATCCTGGTGAACAAGTTCGCCTACGGCATCCGCCTGCCGGTGCTGGATACCAAGGTCATCGAAGTGGGGGACCCGCAGCGGGGTGATGTGATGGTGTTCCGCTACCCCAGCGACCCGAACGTCAACTACATCAAGCGCGTCGTCGGTCTGCCGGGTGATCGCATCGCCTACAGCAACGACAAGCGCCTGACCGTCAATGGCCAACTGGTTGCCGAGACACTGGTGGGTGACGAGCCCGGCACCTTGGGCAGTGCGCGCCTCTATCAGGAAAAGCTGGGCGAGGCCGAGCACATGATCCGCAAGGAAATGCGCCGCAACCTCATGGAGCCCGGCAAGGAGTGGGTGGTCCCGGAGGGGCACTACTTCATGATGGGCGACAACCGCGACAACTCGAACGACAGTCGCTACTGGAACGACCCGAACATTCCCCGCGACCTGCTGGGCATGGTTCCGGACCGCAACATCGTCGGCAAGGCCTTTGCCGTGTGGATGAGCTGGCCTGACCCCAAGCTGCGCAGCCTGCCGAACTTCTCCCGCGTCGGCCTGATTCACTGAGCGACCTGAGATTTCGCTTTTGCGGCGCTGTTCACGACGGCGCCGCCCGCTATATATAGTTTTGCGACGGGCCGGCCGGCCCGAACAACAACCACATTGAGGTCAATATGACGTTCGCACGCTCGCAGCGCGGCCTTTCGCTCCTGGGTTGGATGGTGGTCCTGGCCATCGTCGCCTTCCTCGCCAGCACCGCCTTCAAGATCGTTCCCCACTACATGGACTACTACGCGCTGGAAAAGCTGATCACGTCCGTGGAGAACGAGAAGGGGCAGGGAATCTCCACTCCGGGTGATTTTGAAGCCTATGTACGCAAGGGGATGCAGATCAACAGCATCCGCGACATCGACCTGGAAAAGGCCTTGAGCGTGAAGGTTGAGAACAACGACTTCTACGCCACCCTGAAGTACGAGAAGCGCGAGCCGCTGATCGAGAACCTCGACCTGGTGGTCCATTTCGACAAAGAATTCCGTGTAAGAGTCCCGTGAGCGCATCCCTCAGCCGTCTCGAGCGCCAGCTCGGCCATACCTTCAATGACCAGGGTCTGATGACCCTGGCCCTCACCCACCGCAGCTACGCCGGGCGCAACAATGAACGCCTGGAGTTCCTGGGTGATGCCGTGCTCAACTTCGTCGCGGGCGAGGCCCTCTACGAGCGCTTTCCCCAGGCCCGCGAGGGGCAGCTCTCACGGTTGCGCGCGCGGCTGGTGAAGGGCGAGACCCTGGCCCTGCTGGCACGCGGTTTCGAGCTTGGCGAATACCTGCGTCTGGGTTCCGGCGAGCTGAAGAGTGGTGGCTTCCGCCGCGAATCGATCCTGGCGGATGCCTTGGAGGCGCTGATCGGTGCCATCTACCTGGACGCCGGCATGGACAAGGCCCGCGAACGGGTCCTGGCCTGGCTGCAGAATGAGCTGGAAAGCCTGACCCTGGTGGACACCAACAAGGACCCCAAGACCCGCCTGCAGGAGTTCCTGCAGTCCCGGGCCTGCGAACTGCCCCGCTACGAAGTGGTGGATATCCAGGGTGAGCCTCACTGCCGCACCTTTTTCGTCGAGTGCGACATCACCCTGCTGAACGACAAGACCCGTGGCCAAGGGGCCAGCCGGCGCATCGCCGAGCAGGTGGCTGCGGCCGCCGCCCTGGTGGCCCTGGGCGTGGAGAATGGCCATGACTGATCTCGAAACCTCCCGCTGCGGCTACGTGGCCATCGTCGGACGCCCCAACGTGGGCAAGTCCACCCTGCTGAACCACATCCTCGGGCAGAAGCTGGCGATCACCTCGCGCAAGCCCCAGACCACCCGCCACACCATGCTCGGCATCAAGACCGAAGGCGCGGTGCAGGCGGTCTACGTCGACACCCCCGGCCTGCACAAGAACAACGAGAAAGCGCTCAACCGCTACATGAACAAATCCGCCGCCGCCGCCCTCAAGGACGTCGACGTGGTGGTGTTCGTGGTGGACCGCACCCGCTGGACCGATGAGGACCAGATGGTGCTCGAGCGCGTCCAGTACGTGCAGGGCCCGGTGATCATCGCCGTGAACAAGACCGATCGCCTGGAAGAGAAGTCCGAGCTGCTGCCGCACCTGACCTGGCTGCAGGAACAACTGCCAAAGGCCGAGATCGTGCCGATCTCCGCCCAGCACGGCCACAACCTCGATGCCCTGGAACGCCTGGTGGCGGACAACCTGCCAGAAAACGAGCACTTCTTCCCGGAAGACCAGATCACCGACCGCAGCAGCCGCTTCCTCGCCGCCGAACTGGTGCGGGAGAAGATCATGCGTCAGCTGGGTGCCGAGTTGCCCTACCAGATCACCGTCGAGATCGAGGAGTTCAAGCACGATGGGCGCACGTTGCACATCCATGCGCTGATCCTCGTCGAGCGCGACGGGCAGAAGAAGATCATCATCGGCGACGGTGGCGAGCGCATCAAACGCATCGGCCAGGACGCGCGCAAGGACATGGAGGTCATGTTCGACTCCAAGGTCATGCTCAACCTCTGGGTCAAGGTTAAAGGCGGCTGGTCCGACGACGAACGGGCCCTGCGCTCCCTGGGCTACAACGACCTCTGACCCGCCATGCAGACGCCCGCGCAGGCGGTACCGGCCTTTGTCCTGCACAGCCGGGCCTACCGCGAAAGCAGTGCGCTGGTGGACCTGTTCACCCCGGATGGGCGCCTGCGCGCAGTGTTGCGCGGCGCCCGTGGCAAGGCCGGCACCCTGGCCCGGCCTTTCGTCCCCCTCGAAGTGGAACTGCGCGGCCGCAGCGAGCTGAAGAACATCGGCCGGCTCGAAGGCGCGGGCATCCCGCATTTCCTCACCGGAGAAGCTCTGTTCAGCGGGCTCTACCTCAATGAGCTGCTGGTGCGCCTGTTGCCGGCGGAAGCGCCTCACCCCGATCTGTTCCAGCATTACGCTGTGACCCTCCAGGCCCTTGCCGCCAACCGCCCGCTGGAGCCGCTGCTGCGCGCCTTCGAGTGGCGCCTGCTGGACGAGCTGGGCTACGGTTTCGCCCTGGACATCGACCTGCACGGCGCGCCTATCGCCGTCGACGGCATCTACCGGCTGTTGCCGGACGCCGGCCTGGAGCCGGTCGGCCACCTGCAGCCCGGCCTCTTCCAGGGCGCCGAGCTGCTGGCCCTGGCCGAGGCCGACTGGTCGGCACCGGGGGCCCTGGCCGCCGCCAAGCGCCTGATGCGCCAGGCCCTGGCCCCTCATCTCGGTGGCCGGCCGCTGGCCAGCCGCGAACTCTTCATGACGATCAAGGAACCTGCCCGTGACTGAAGCCAACCGTGTACTGCTCGGCGTGAACATCGACCACGTCGCCACCCTGCGCCAGGCCCGTGGGACCCGTTACCCCGATCCGGTCAAGGCCGCCCTGGATGCCGAGGAGGCTGGCGCCGACGGCATCACCGTGCACCTGCGCGAAGACCGCCGGCACATCCAGGAGCGCGACGTGCGTGTGCTCAAGGAGGTCCTGCAGACCCGCATGAACTTCGAGATGGGCGTCACCGAGCCGATGATGGCTTTCGCCGAAGAAATCCGCCCCGAGCACATCTGCCTGGTGCCGGAAACCCGCCAGGAGCTGACCACCGAAGGCGGCCTCGACGTGGCCGGCCAGGAGGCGCGCATCCAGGCCGCCGTCGAGCGCCTGGCCAAGCTCGGCAGTGAGGTTTCGCTGTTCATCGACGCCGACCCGCTGCAGATCCAGGCCGCCCACCGCGTCGGCGCGCCGGCCATCGAGCTGCACACCGGCCGTTACGCCGATGCCCACACTCCGGAGGAAGCCGAGCAGGAGCTGCAGCGCATCCGTGAGGGCGTCGCCCTGGGCCTCAAGCTCGGCCTGGTGGTCAATGCCGGTCATGGTCTGCACTACCACAACGTCGAGCCGGTGGCGGCGATCCCCGGCATCAACGAGCTGAACATCGGCCACGCCCTGGTGGCCCACGCGCTGTTCGTCGGCTTCAAGCAGGCGGTGGTGGAGATGAAGCAGCTGATCCAGGGGGCGCAGGCGTCGCGCGTCTGACGCAGGCCAGGGTCACCACTCGCTGACCCCTGATGAAACGCCGGCCTACCCGTGGCGCACGGATAGGCCGGTTCGTTTGTGGCGGGCGTTCCCGGGCTGAAGCCGGGTTGCGGTTCAGGGCTTGCGGGCGACGATCACCGCGCGAGCGGGGGCGGGGAGGCCTTCGACGGTGCGGCTGTGGTCGGCCGGGTCGAGGAACTCGGGCAGCGACTGGAAGCGCATCCATTCCGTGCTGCGCTGTTCCTCCACGCGGGTGACGCTCACGTCCACGCAACGCACGTCCACGTAGCCGGCGCGGCGCAGCCACAGCTCCAGCGCCGGCACCGACGGCAGGAACCACACGTTGCGCATCTGCGCGTAGCGGTCCTCGGGCACCAGCACCTGCTGGGCATCGCCTTCCACCACCAGGGTTTCCAGCACCAGTTCGCCGCCGCGCACCAGGCAGTCCTTCAGGTCGTACAGGTGATCGATGGGCGAGCGCCGGTGGTACAGCACGCCCATGGAGAACACCGTGTCGAAGCCTTCCAGCTTCGCCGGCAGCTCCTCCAGGGCCAGGGGCAGGTGCCAGGCGGGGAGGTCGGGCAGGAAGCGCTTCATGGCGAGGAACTGGCAGAAGAACAGCCAGTTCGGGTCCACGCCCACCACGCAGTCGGCGCCGGCGCCGAGCATGCGCCACTGGTAGTAGCCGTTGCCGCAGCCCACATCCAGCACCCGCTTGCCGACGAGGTCCAGGTGGGGCGAGACGCGCGCCCATTTCCAGTCCGAGCGCCACTCGGTGTCGACATGCACGCCAAACAGCTCGAACGGCCCCTTGCGCCAGGGAATCAGCCCTTGCAAGGCAGTTTTCAGTTGGGCCCGGGTGGCCTCGTCGCAGGGGCCGTCCAGCAGGAAGCGCTGGGCCAGTTCCACCTGCTGCGGTTGCAGCGCGGGGAGGGCGTTGACGGCAGCCCTCCAGCGCTCCAGGTCGCCGTGGCCGACGGCCAGCTTGGCGTCCAGTTGCGCCGGCAGGTCGGCGGCCCAGTCCTGCAGGCGGGTGCCGGCCAGTTGCTGTTGCAGGCTGTCGAGGTCGAGGGTGCGGATCATGGCAGGGCGATCAACGAGGCGAAGTTGAGGCACTGGAACCAGGGCACCACCTTGGAGAAGCCGGCGGCGAGCAGGCGTTCGCGGTGTTCTTCGAAGCTGTCCGGGTGCATGACGTTCTCCAGGGCACTGCGCTTCTGGGCGATCTCCAGTTCGCTGTAGCCGTTGGCGCGTTTGAAGGCGACGTGCAGGTCGGTGAGCAGCGCGTGGGCCTCGGCATCCTCGAAGCGCAGCTTCTCCGAGAGGATCAGCGCCCCGCCCGGCAACAGGGCCTGGCGGATGCGCCCCAGCAGTTCCTCGCGGCGCTCGCGGGGGACGAATTGCAGGGTGAAGTTCAGCGCCACCAGGCTGGTGGGCTGGAGTTCCAGGGCGAGGATGTCCGCCTCCATCACCTCCACCGGCAGCAGCTCCTGGAACATCGCGTCCTGGGCGTGCAGGTACTCCCGGCAGCGCGTGACCATGGCGCTGGAGTTGTCCACCGCGATCACCCGGCAGCCTTCGGTCTTCACGTGGCGGCGCAGGGCCTGGGTCACGGCGCCGAGGGAGCTGCCCAGGTCGTAGAGCGGGGTGTTGGGCTGGGTGAACTGCGCGGCCAGCACACCGATGTTCTCGACAATGGTGGGGTAGCCCGGCACCGAGCGCTTGATCATGTCCGGGAAGACCCGGACCACGTCCTCGTTGAAGGCGAAGTCGGCCACCTGGGCCTGGGGCGTGGCGTAGATGCGGTCGGGTTGTTGCTTCACGGGCCGGTACCAGCAGTTGGAAAGGGCGGCATTCTAGCCAAGACTGCCCGCCGTCCCAAATGCCGCTACGTCGGGTTGGAGGCTGTGCCTGCTTTCAAGCGCGCCGAGGCGGTAATGCCCCACTGGCCGAGCCAGTAGCTGAGGATGATGGCGTAGCCGTCACCGGGGAAGCTGCCGACGAAGCGCGCGATGCCCAGCAGGCTGTCCGAGACCACGAAGCACAGCGCCCCGGCCACGGCGGCCAGCACCGACCCGCGTGCTATCCCGGTCTCGCCGATACGGGCCAGGGCGCGCCAGAGCATGCTGCTGATGGTCAGGGCGTAGAGCGCCACGGGCAGCGCCAGGGGCCCCAGGCCGCCGCTGCCGAGCAGGGCGAACATGGTGCCGCCATAGACCAGGCAGGCCACCAGGGCGAGGGGCGCCAGGCGGCGGCTGTCGCTCAGGTAGGCGGCGATGTAGCACAGGTGGCCCAGCAGGAACGCCGCCAGACCGGGGACGAACAGGTCGCCGGGCCATTGCAGCAGCACATCCCCCAGCAGGCACAGCGCCAGGCCGAGGGCGACGCGGTTGCGGTAGGTACCGGCCGGTGCGCCGCGCAGCCAGAGCATCAGGGCGATGATCGGCAGCGGCTTGCTGGCGAAGCACAGCCAGGGCAGGTCGAGTGCACGGCCGATGAGGAAGGCGCAGGCGCCGGTCAGGCCGATCAGCAAGGCAGGCATGGGGCCGCTCCATCGAAGGGAGGGCGCACTTTGCTTCAGCATTCGGCTGGGCCGCCAGGCGTCGCGCGCCAGGGCGGCTCGCCAATTGCGCCGTCACTCCACGTGGACGGAGCAGTCGAAGGTCTGTTCGGGGGCGACGTCGGTTTCCCAGGGGCGCTGGTAGACCAGCAGCAGGCGACCGTCGCCCGGCTGGGCGGCGCTGAAGCGCCAGGTGGATTCCCCGGCGCCGCCGACCAGGCCGGCGTCCTCTGGGGCGTTGTAGACCTCCGGGCCGAGGCTGCGCAGCACGCCGGGCGCGGCGTCCTTCACCACCCAGCGGAAGCCGGTGGTGGGGTTGCTCGGCAGGGTGAGCACCAGGGCCTGGCCCTTGTCCAGCTTCAGGGGGCAGCGGTCCTGTTTCTGCACCAGCAGGGTGGTCGACTCGTGGGCGCAGCCGGCCAGCAGTGCGAGGGCACCGGGCAGCAGCAGGCGGGGGAGGGGATTCAGGCGCATGGACGGCTCCATCGTTCAAGGGCCGGTGCAGCATATCCGCTGCTCCGGCCCCTGGGTAGGCACCGCAGGTTCAGCCGAAGAGTACCTTGGCGACATCCGAGAAGCGCTTGGCGAAGTGCACCGTCATGCCCTCGCGCAGGTAGTCCGGCAGCTCCTCGTAGGCACCCCGGTTGGCTTCGGGGAGGATCAGCTCATGGAGCTTCTGCCGCCGCGCGGCGATGACCTTCTCGCGCACCCCACCGATCGGCAGCACCTGGCCGGTGAGGGTCAGCTCGCCGGTCATGGCCACGCCTTTCTTCGGCGCCTGGTCGCGGGCCAGGGACAGCAGGGCGCTGGCCATGGTGATGCCGGCGCTGGGGCCGTCCTTGGGCGTGGCGCCTTCCGGTACGTGAAGATGCACGAAGGCCTGGTCGAAGAAGGTCGGGTCGCCGCCGAACTGCTTGAGGTGCGAACTCACGTAGCTGTAGGCGATCTCGGCCGACTCCTTCATCACGTCACCCAACTGGCCGGTGAGCTTGAAGCCCCGGTTGAGGGTGTGGATGCGGGTGGCTTCGATGGGCAGGGTGGCGCCACCCATGCTGGTCCAGGCCAGCCCGGTGATCACGCCCTTGCCCACCAGCACCTGCTCCTTGCGGAAAGGCGGTGTGCCCAGCAGCGGCTCCAGGTCCTTGTTGCCGACGCGGATCTTCGCCTCGGGCTCCTCCAGCAGGCGCACCACCGACTTGCGGATGATCTTGCCCAGCTGCTTCTCCAACTGGCGGACGCCGGATTCCCGCGCATACCCCTCGATCACCGCAGTGAGCGCGGCGTCGGTGATGGCCAGGCGCTGCTTCGGCACCCCGGTGCGCTCCAGCAGGCGCGGCCACAGGTGACGCTTGGCGATGGCGTGCTTTTCCTCGGTGATGTAGCCGGACAGGCGGATCACCTCCATGCGGTCCAGCAGCGGGCCGGGGATCGAATCCAGCGTGTTGGCGGTGCACACGAACAGCACCTTGGACAGGTCCAGGCGCAGGTCCAGGTAGTGGTCGAGGAACTCGACGTTCTGCTCCGGGTCGAGGGTCTCCAGCAGGGCCGAGGCGGGGTCGCCCTGGTAGCTGGCGCCGAGCTTGTCGATCTCGTCGAGCATGATCACCGGGTTCATCACCTCCACTTCCTTCAGCGCCTGCACCAGCTTGCCGGGCAGGGCGCCGATGTAGGTGCGGCGGTGGCCCTTGATCTCGGCCTCGTCACGCATGCCGCCGACGCTGAAGCGGTAGAAGGGACGCCCCAGGGACTCGGCGATGGACTTGCCGATGCTGGTCTTGCCGACGCCGGGCGGGCCCACCAGCAGCACGATGGAGCCGGCGATCTCGCCCTTGAAGGCGCCGACGGCGAGGAATTCGAGGATGCGGTTCTTGATGTCGTCGAGGCCCGCATGGTGGCGGTCCAGCACCTGGCGCGCGTGCTTGAGGTCCAGCCGGTCCTTGCCGTACACGCCCCAGGGCAGGGCCGTGGCCCAGTCCAGGTAGTTGCGGGTCACCGCGTACTCGGGGGAGCCGGTCTCCAGGATCGACAGCTTGTTCAGCTCCTCGTCGATGCGCTTCTTCGCCTGCTCCGGCAGGGTCTTGCCCTCCAGGCGCTGGCGGAACTGCTCGGCGTCGGCGCTGCGGTCATCCTTGGTGATGCCCAGCTCCTGCTGGATCAGCTTCAACTGCTCCTTGAGGAAGAACTCCCGCTGGTGCTTGCCGATCTTGCGGTTCACCTCTGCCGACAGCTCGCTCTGCAAGCGCGCCACCTCGACTTCCTTGCGCAGCATCGGCAGCACCTTCTCCATGCGCTTGAGCACGGGGATGGTGTCCAGCACTTCCTGCAGGTCGTTGGCCGGTGCGGTGGTGAGGGCGGCGGCGAAGTCGGTGAGCGGCGACGGGTCGTTGGGGCTGAAGCGGTTCAGGTAGTTCTTCAGCTCCTCGCTGTACAGCGGGTTGAGCGGCAGCAGCTCCTTGATGGCGTTGATCAACGCCATGCCGTAAGCCTTCACCTCGTCGCGCGGGTCGGATTGCGGGCGCGGGTAATCCACCTCCACCAGGTAGGGCGGGCGGTGGCGCTTGAGCCAGCCACGGATGCGCACCCGCGACAGGCCCTGGGCCACGAACTGCAGCTTGCCGCCCTCACGGGTGGCGTGGTGAACCCGCACCAGGGTGCCGTGCTCGGGCAGGGTGCTGGGGTCGAAATGGCGCGGGTCACCCGGCGGGCTGTCGACGAAGAACAGCGCCAGGCTGTGGTGGTTGGTCTTGGCCACCAGCTCCAGGGTTTCTGCCCAGGGCTCCTCCTCGACGATCACCGGCAGCACCTGCGCCGGGAAGAACGGGCGGTTGTGGATGGGGATGACGTACACGGTGTCCGGCAGCGTCTGGCCGGGCAGCGCCAGGCCCGTACCGGTGGCACTGGTGTCATCGACGAGAGTGGCGTGGATCTCCTGATCGCTCATTGGGCACCTGATGGAAACGAATGGGCTTGGGGTGGGGCGTGCAGGCTAGATGGGGCGGCTCCGGGGGCTTTTCAACCACTGTGGGCGCCCGGTGGTGCTGGGCAGGCGAGCATCGCTTGTTTAAAATGCGCAAATTTTGAGCAAGTCCCGCCATGCTCGTCGCCCGCCTGCAACGCCTGGATGAACAGGCCCATGCCCATGCCCACGACCACCATCAACTGGTGATGTCCCTGGCTGGCCGCGCCGCTTTTGAAGTCGGCGGTCGCGGTGGCGAGGTGTGCCGCATGCGCGCCTGCGTGGTGCCGGGCACCACCGAGCACGTCTTTGCCGGCTGCGGTGACAACCGCATGCTGATCCTCGACCTGAACGCGCCGGAGGCTGCCAGCGAGGACCGTGAGCTGCTCCAGCGCCTGTTCGACATTCCTCGCTTCCCCGACCTCGACGCCGACTTCCAGCACCTGTTGAGCTACGCCGGCGCCGAGCTGCAGCGCTACGGCGACGACCCGCTGCTGGCCCGCGCCCTGGGCGGTGTCCTGCTGCGAGCGCTGTACCTGCGGCTGTTCGGCGAACACGGGCGGCGCAGCAACCAGGGCCTTGACCTGGAGCCGCTGGATGCCTACATCGCCGACAACCTGGCCCGGCGCATCAGCGTGGCCGAGCTGGCCCAGGTGGCCTGCCTCAGCCCCAGCCATTTCCACGCCCTGTTCAAGGACAGCGTCGGCCTGACACCCCACCAGTACCTGCTGCGCGCTCGCCTCGACCGTGCCTCCCGCCTGCTGCGCGAAAGCGACCTCGCCCTGGTGCGCATCGCCGAGGAATGCGGCTTCTCCAGCCAGAGCGCGCTGACCACCGCCATGCGCCGCCACCTGGGGCTGACGCCGAAGCGACTGCGCGACCACGCCTGACGAGGCCGTAAGGCCCGTTCTAAAGCCTTTGTCAGTAATTTGCCGGCCAATGCGATTCGCTCTTAATTGTTACGTTATAACGCTATATAGTCGCAGTCCGGCGCGGCTTGCCCGTGCTCACGTCCAACTGCCTTACAGGCGCGCAAGGTTGCGCGCTGACGACTATTCGAGGACCTGCGATGAAACCTATCCACTCACCACTCGCCCTGGCGATTGCCCTGTTTTCCGGCTCGATGGCCCTTGCGGCCGAGTCTGAACAGCCGCTGGAACTGGACCCCAGCGTGGTGCGCGCCAGCGCCCTGTCCACCGCAACCCGTGACATGACGACCCCCGCCGAGGTGCTGGAAGGCGACGCCCTGCGCCTGCGCCGCGAGGCGACCCTCGGCGAGACGCTCGACGGTCTGCCCGGGGTGCATGCCAGCAGCTTCGGCCCCGGCGCCAGCCGCCCGGTGATCCGCGGGCTGGACGGCGCACGGGTGCGGGTTCTGAGCGACGGCGTGGACACGCTGGATGCGTCCACCGTCAGCCCGGACCACGCCGTTGCGATCGAGCCGCTGCTGGTGGAGCGCGTCGAAGTGCTGAAGGGCCCTGCCACCCTGTTGTATGGCGGCGGTGCCATCGGTGGGGTGGTGAACGTGATCGACAAGAAGATTCCCGTCGCGCTCCCCGAGAAGGGCTACGAAGGCGAACTGGAGCTGCGCGGTAACACCGTGGCCGACGAGGGCCTGGGGGCCGGCGGCCTGACCATTGGCACCGGACCGTTCGCCTGGCGCATCGAGGGGCTCAAGCGCCAGGCCAATGCCTACGACATCCCCGGCGCGGCCGGCGACCCGCGATCCTCGAAGCAGACCGGGGCCTACACCGACACCGACAGCGCCACCCTCGGGGGCAGTTGGATCGGGGACCGTGGCTATCTGGGCCTGGCCTACACCGAGCAGAACAATCGCTACGGGCTGCTCGCCCACGAACATGCCCACTGCCACACCCATGGCCCGCGCGACTGGCATTGCGGCTCCCACGGGCACGGCCATGCTCATGATGACCACGAGGAGGGCGGGCTGCCCTACATCGACATGAAGCAGAAGCGCTGGGACGTGCGCGGTGAGTACAGCGACCCGTTGCCGGGCTTTGAGCTGGCCCGTGTGCGAGGGGGCTACAGCGACTACCAGCACGAGGAGATAGAAGGCGGGGTGGCCGCGACCACCTTCAAGAACAAGGCCTACGACTCCCGCCTGGAGCTGACCCACGCACCGCTGTTCGGCTGGCGTGGCGTGCTGGGCGGGCAAAGCTCGCGCCGGGATTTCCAGGCCCTGGGCGAAGAGGCCTATGTGCCGCCGAGCCTGACCCGCAACCACGGCCTGTTCCTGCTGGAGGAGTACACCCTGGATGACTGGCGTTATGAACTGGGCCTGCGCCACGAGTGGCAGGACATCTCCGCCCGTGGGGAGCGTAGCCGCCAGCACCGTGGCACTTCCGTATCCGCCGGGGCGGTCTGGACCTTCGCGCCGGAATACTCCCTCGGTTTCTCCCTGTCCCGCTCCCAGCGCCTGCCTACGGCCGAAGAGCTTTACGCCAACGGCCCCCACGCCGCGACCCGTACCGTCGAACTGGGGGACCCGAACCTGAGCGAGGAGACCTCGCGGAACGTCGAACTGACCCTGCGCAAGTTCGCCGGTCGCACCCATTTCAGCCTCAGCGTCTACCGCAACCAGATCAATGACTTCATCTACGCGGCGGACACCGGGCGCGACATCGGCGGCGAAATGCGCGAGATCCAGTACCGCCAGCAGGATGCCGTCCTGACCGGCGCCGAGGGCGAGCTGGGCTATCGCTTCAGCGATGACACCGACGTCACGCTCTTCGGCGACCGCGTGCGTGGCCGCCTGCGCAGCGGTGGCGGCGACCTGCCGCGCATCCCGGCCGATCGCCTGGGCATCCGCCTCGACCAGCGCCTGGCACCGGCCCTCGCCGGGCAGTTGGAGTTCTACCGCGTGCAGCGCCAGGACCAGCTCGCCGACTACGAGACCCGTACCGGCGGCTACAACATGCTCGGTGCCGCCCTGACCTACACCGGGAAGCTGGAGATGGCCGACTACGAGCTCTACCTCAAAGGGAGCAACCTGCTGGATGCCGAAGGGCGCAACCACAGCTCCTTCATCAAGGACGAGGTGCTACTCCCTGGGCGCAACCTGACCATGGGCGTGCGCCTGGCTTTCTGAGCCAAAGTGCCGGCTACTCTGACGAGTAGCCGGTTGCACCTTTTGGCAGAAAGTTCCCCTTATCGGACTATCCCGAAACTAAATCAGAGGATTTTGTAAGAAAATCGGGGTGCCACCTCTCTACATTCCACCCTTCCGAATTTTCAGCCCACCCCTGTTGACGGATTGGGCTGTACTGAAACCAACGCGATGGTCATGGAAGACAACGGGTAACGCGCCCGGGAATCACGCCTTTCCGCGTACAGGCGCTATCCCCGACCGGGCCCCATGCCTTGATGATGTGGCCGCCTGGCCCCGCAGCGGTTAATACACGCACTGTCCTGGGCGGACCGTGCGTTCAGCCAAGAGGCCATGTACTTCTGAGAATGTTCGCGAGGGCCGCTCCCTATGAGCAGGGCCTTCGACGACGGGTGGGGCCGGATCGCCTCGCTTGAGGTTCGATCGGACGTGAATCGGCTACTGGCCGACAGGGTCGAGAAGCCAAGCGGTCATCGCCACGTGCGGTCGCCAAACAATCACCACGGGAGCAGACCACCCTCAGCTCCCGAATAACAACAAACGAGCAGGGGAGACCCCATGACACTCAGCAACCCGATGCTGATCACGTTCGTGATCTATATCGCCGCCATGGTACTGATCGGCCTGGCCGCCTACCGTTCCACCAACAACCTGTCCGACTACATCCTTGGGGGCCGCAGCCTCGGCAGCTTCGTCACCGCGCTGTCCGCTGGTGCTTCCGACATGAGCGGCTGGCTGCTGATGGGCCTGCCCGGCGCCATCTACCTCTCCGGCCTGTCCGAGGCCTGGATCGCCATCGGCCTGATCGTCGGTGCCTACCTCAACTGGCTGCTGGTAGCCGGTCGCCTGCGCGTACAGACCGAGCACAACGGCAACGCCCTGACCCTGCCGGACTTCTTCACCAACCGCTTCGAAGACAACAGCCGCATCCTGAGGATTTTCTCCGCGGTGGTGATCCTGGTGTTCTTCACCATTTACTGCGCCTCCGGCATCGTCGCCGGTGCCCGCCTGTTCGAAAGCACCTTCGGCCTGTCCTACGCGACTGCCCTTTGGGCCGGCGCGGCCGCCACCATCGCCTACACCTTCATCGGTGGCTTCCTGGCAGTGAGCTGGACCGATACCGTGCAGGCGACCCTGATGATCTTCGCCCTGATCCTCACCCCGGTCGTGGTGGTGATGATCAACGGCGGCATCGAGCCGACCTTCGTGGCCATCGAGCTGCAGGATGCCGCCCACTTCGACATGCTCAAGGGCGCCACCTTCATCGGCGTGATCTCGCTGATGGCCTGGGGCCTGGGCTACTTCGGCCAGCCGCATATCCTGGCGCGCTTCATGGCCGCTGACTCGGTCAAGTCCATCCCCAATGCACGTCGCATCTCCATGACCTGGATGATTGCCTGCCTGGGCGGCGCGGTTGCCGTCGGCTTCTTCGGTATCGCCTACTTCTCCGCGCACCCGGACGTGGCCGGCCCGGTCACCGCCAACCCCGAGCGCGTGTTCATCGAACTGGCCAAGCTGCTGTTCAACCCCTGGGTGGCCGGCGTGCTGCTGTCCGCCATCCTGGCGGCCGTGATGTCCACCCTGAGCTGCCAGTTGCTGGTGTGCTCCAGCGCCCTGACCGAAGACTTCTACAAGGCCTTCTTCCGCAAGAACGCCAGCCAGAACGAACTGGTCTGGGTCGGCCGCGCCATGGTGCTGCTGGTGGCCGTGATCGCCATCGCCATCGCCTCCAACCCCGAGAGCAAGGTGCTGGGCCTGGTCTCCTACGCCTGGGCCGGCTTCGGTGCCGCCTTCGGCCCGGTGGTGATCCTCTCCCTGGTGTGGAAGGGCATGACCCGCAACGGTGCCCTGGCGGGCATGGTGCTGGGTGCCGTCACCGTGATCCTGTGGAAGAACCTCCTCGGCTGGACCGGCCTGTACGAAATCATCCCGGGCTTCATCCTCGCCACCCTCGGCATCCTGGTCTTCAGCCGCATCGGCGCTGCGCCGACGGACTCGATGATCAAGCGCTTCGACGCTGCCGAGAAGGAATACCAGGACGCCAGCGCCTGACCGGCGTCCTCCAGCGGGGCGCAGACTCCGCCTGACGATTGCGATAGCGCCTCAACGGCCCACGTCTTCCAAGACCTGGGCCGTTTTTTTT
>NZ_LXJQ01000047.1:0-52379 GCF_001728925.1 Pseudomonas sp. 1D4 | reverse complement strand
AAACAAAAGGCCCGTCGCTTGGACGGGCCTTTCGCTTGGAGACTCAGACGCGGGCGACGTCTTCCGCCTGCAGGCCTTTCTGGCCCTGGATCACCGAGAACTCGACCTTCTGGCCTTCGACCAGGGAACGGTGACCTTCGCCGCGGATAGCGCGGTAGTGAACGAATACATCCGGACCGCTTTCACGCTGGATGAATCCATAGCCTTTAGCGTCATTGAACCACTTGACGGTTCCGACCTCACGATCAGCCATTACTACTCTCTCCAAACTCGCAATTTTGTTGTTGGCCCCAATCCTGGGACTTAGACGGGTTGGTAAAGACGTATTTTTCTCGATATCCGACCGCGGTCTGACGAGGCGTGGGCGGGTACTCCGAAAGGCGTTCTTTTAACCACCGCGCCCGGAGTATACGACAGGAAATGCTACAGAAAAGCACTTTTTTCCGGCATGCGGAAAACGCCGTGAGACTAGGTGTTCACGCACTTTTCCGGGGCTTTCGCGTCACAAAATGGGGCATTTCGGCGAAGGCGCTCCGGGCCCCTGGGCAGGGCCCGGAAACGCCCTGAGGTTCACTTCGCCGAGAGCAGATCCTCGAGCTTTCGGGCCAGTGCCTGGTACTGGAACGGCTCGATCAGGTAGGCCCAATCGGTACGCCCCGGCACCTGGTCGTCGAGCTTTTCCTGGCCGGTCAGGCGCAGCCAGTACTGCTCACCCTGCCCCAGCAGTTCGCCGGTGAGGCGGCCGCCGGCGAAGGTCTGCAGCTCGAAGCTGAGCAGTGGCTTGTCCTTGAACTGGACCTGGTCCAGCGGCGCGGCGTCGGCGAACTGCAGGCCGGCGAACACCGCCGCCATGCCGTTGGCGGCCGCCTCGTAGGCCAGCTTGCGACCGGCCGGCAACTGGCGGACCTTCATGTTCGGCTCGTTCTCGGCGTCGCGGTACACCGTCAGTGCCTTGCCCTGGGGGTAGCGGACTTCGACCTGGCGCACGCTGGAGAAGGGAATGGCGGCGATGCGCCGGTCGAGCCAGGCCAGCTCGGTCTCGGGCAGCTCGATGCGCCGGTCGATCAGCCAGCTCTGGTTGTCGCCGGGCAGGCGCACCAGTTGCCCCTTGCCCTGCTGGCCGGGCTTGCCGATCAGCAGGTCCTGCTGCGGCAGGCCGTTCTGCCCACGCACCACCAGGCGCAGGGCCTGGCCTTCGCCAGGCTTGTCGGCCAGGCCCAACTGGGCATGCAGCTCCGGCTTGGCGGTACGCGCCTCGACACGGCGCGCCTCGCCCAGGGCCCGCAGCAGCTCGGCCACGGCGCGGGCGTCGGCGGGGTAGCCGGCCTTGTCCGCCACCACCCAGGTGGACTCGCGACGCGCCAGATGCACCGGCGGTTGGCCGGGCCGCTGCACCTCGATGGCGTCGATGTCGGCCAGCCGGCCTTGCAGGGCCGGTAGCCAGGCCTGGGCCTGCGCCCCCGGCGTCGGCCCCGCCTGGCGCTGCAGCGCCAGGTAGGTGCCGCCCAGTGCGGCGGCCAGGATGAACAGGAAAATGAAAGCCTTGCGTCCCATGTTCTCTCCTCAGGCCCGGCGGCGGCGCCAGGCCCACAGCAGCAGCACGCCCAGGGTCAGCACCAGCGGCACCAGGGCGATGTTGATGAACTTGAGCGTGCGGCCGAGCTTCTCGATGTCGGCGTTGAGCTGGTAGTTGACCTCGCGCAGTTCCTTGCGGATGCGCAGCTTCTCCTGCATGAACTGCTGCAGGGTGGCCTGCTGCTCGGGGGTCAGCTCCAGGGCCTTGGCCGGGTCCTGGTTCTGCAGGCTGGCCAGTTTTTCCTCGGTCTCGGACAGGCGCTGCTTGAGGGCCTGCTCCTGCTCACGGAAACGCACCTCGGCCTGGCGTTGGAGGTCTTCCACCACGGTGAAGGGCCGGGTGAAACGACCGCGGGAGCGCACGCTGATCAACGCTTCAGAGCCGGAAAGGTTGTCCAGGGCGTTGATGGCAAAGGCGGAGTTGTCTGCCCAGGGCTGCGGCACGCGCTGGCCGAAGAAGTCCTGCACCTGCACCCACATGCGGTCGCTGAGCATGTCGGTGTCGGCGACCACGATGACGTTGATGTTGTCCGCGGACTTCAGCCCGTCCTTGCGCCCTTCGATGCCCTCGGGGAACGCGCTCTGTGCCGGCCCGCTGACACGGGCCGCGACGGTGTAGCGGTCACCGCTGGGGTTCAGTTCGCCCATCAGCTCCTGCGGGTTGCGCAGCATGGCGAAGCGCTGGGCCTCGAAGGGCATGGCGTACTCGGAGCTCTGGATCAGCGGCACGAAGTGGGTCTTGGCGCCGTCCAGCGGACGCAGGATGCCGGCGGTGGCGACCGTCAGGGTCTCCAGGTTGGCGGTGGCCACGTCGCTCGGGTCCAGCGCCTGGCGCGGCAGGGTCAGCCAGGCCGGATGACGGGCCGGGCGCTCGCCCTGGCCCATGCTCACCGACATGGCGTAGGCACCGTCGCCCAGTACCTTGCCGGGCAGCATCTCGAAGCCCCAGGCCTTGAACAGCGCCGGCAGGTCGGAGCTCTTGCCCTCGCCGCCCATCTCACCAGGCATCGGCATGGCGTGGTCGGCCTCGCTCCAGGGGTCGACGAAGGCCAGCAGCTTGCCGCCGCGCAGGACGAACTGGTCGATGGCGTACTGGGTCTGCTCGGACAGGTTCTTCGGGTGCACCAGCAGCAGCACCGAGACCTTGTCGGGGATCTGGTCGACGTCGGGCTTGAGGCTCTCGATCTGGAACAGCTGGCGGATTTCCTCCATCACCATCCACGGCGAGCTGGGCTGTTGGGTCTGCATGTCGAAGCCGCCGTTGAGCGGCAGCCCGGAGAGCACGCCGACCACCGGGCGCTGGGGATGCGCCAGGCTCTGCACCAGGCGGCTGACCTCGTATTCGAGGAACTCTTCCTGGTCCAGCGGGAAGAACGGGATCACCTGGTGGTCGTCGACGCTGTTGGTGCCGGCCAGGCCGAAGTAGATGGCGTCGCCGCCCTGCTGGGCGGGCACCGCCTGGAGGCCGAACTCGGCGGCCTTGTCCTCGTCCTCGGAGAAGGGCTCGGGGTCGACGATGTGCAGCTTGATCTTGCCGTCCGCCGCCTGGGCGTAGGCCTTGAGCATCTCCTCCACGCGGCGGGCGTAGTTGCGCAGCACCACCAGGTCCTTGGCGGACTTGTCGGAGTAGAAGAAGTACAGGTTGATGGGCTCGTCCAGCTCCCCGAGGATCTGCCGGGTGCCGTCGGAGATGGTGTAGAGCTTCTGCTCGGTGAGGTCGAGGCGGGCGTTGGTCAGCGCCAGGCCTGAGACCATGTTGAACGCCAGGAAGGCCAGGGCGATGAGCAGCAGGCCGGCGCTGGAATACATCAGTTTCTTCATGTCAGTCGGCCTTCTTCAGATCGACCACCACGGCGGTGGCGGCCAGCCACGCGGTGATCAGGGAGAGGAAGTAGAGCAGGTCGCGGAGGTCGATCACGCCCTTGCTGATGGCGTCGAAGCGGGTCAGGAAGCTCAGCGAGGCGACCGCGTCCAGCAGCCATTGCGGAGCCCAGGCACTGAAAGCGTCGAGTACCAGCGGGAAGCCGCTGACGATGAACAGGAAGCACACCACCACGGCGAGGATGAAGGCGATCACCTGGTTCTTGGCCAGCGCCGACATGCACGAGCCCACCGCCAGGTAGGAGCCGGCCAGCAGCCAGCTGCCGATGTAGCCGGTGACGATGGCGCCGTTGTCCGGCTCGCCCAGGTAGTTGACGGTGATGACCATGGGGAAGGTCAGCAGCAGCGCCAGGCCGGCGAAGGCCCAGGCAGCGAGGAACTTGCCGGTGACCGCCTCGAAGCGGGTGACCGGCAGGGTCATCAGCAGTTCGATGGAGCCGGACTTGCGCTCCTCCGCCCACAGGCGCATGGCGATGGCCGGCACCAGGAACAGGTAGAGCCAGGGGTGGAAGTTGAAGAAGGGCGCCAGGCTGGCCTGACCGCTTTCGAAGAAACCGCCCAGGTAGAAGGTGAAGACCCCGGACAGCACCAGGAAGATCACGATGAACACATAGGCCAGCGGGGTGGCGAAGTAGCTCGCCAGCTCGCGCTTGAAGATGACCGGCAACTGCTTCATGCCGCTTCCCCCCGGGTCAGGCTGCGGAAGACTTCATCGAGGCGCCCGCGCTCCACGTCCAGCTCCTTGACCCGCCAGCCGCGCTGGTGGATGAGCTGGTTGACCTGCGGGAAGATCACCTCGCCCGGCTTGGCCAGCACCGTCAGGCCACCGCCGGCGGTGTTTTCCTCGACACCGGCGACGCCCGGCAGCACGGCCAGCGCCAGTGGATCGAGGGGCTCGTCGGCCACCAGGGTCACCGCCTGGTGGTAGCGGGAGCGACGCTCCAGCTCGTAGGGGGTGTCGTCGGCCACCAGCTTGCCGGCGGCGATCACCACCGCGCGGGTGCATACCGCCGTCACCTCTTCGAGGATATGGGTGGAAATGATCACGATCTTGTCCCGGGCCAAGCTCTGGATGAGCTGGCGCACCTGGTGCTTCTGGTTCGGGTCGAGGCCGTCGGTGGGCTCGTCGAGGATCAGCACGCGGGGATCATGAAGGATGGCCTGGGCCAGCCCGACGCGGCGCTTGAAGCCCTTGGACAGGGTCTCGATGCTCTGCCCGAGTACCTTGTCCAGCTCCACCTGGCCGGCGGCCTGGGCGACGCGGGCCTTCTTCTCGGCGCCACGGAAGCCGCGGATCTCGGCGATGAATTCGAGAAAGCCGCGCACCGTCATGTCGCCATAGCAGGGCGCGCCCTCGGGCAGGTAGCCGAGGCTGCGCTGGGCCTGCAGGGTCTGGGTCTGGATGTCGTGGCCGAAGATGCTGGCGGTGCCGGAGGTCGGCGCCAGAAAGCCGGTGAGCATCTTCATGGTGGTGGACTTGCCGGCACCATTCGGCCCGAGGAAGCCGAGCACTTCCCCCGGCTCGACCGCGAAGGACAGGTCGTCCACGGCGGTGTGCTGCGCGAATCGTCTGGTCAGTTTTCTTATGTCGATCATGGCCTCTACCCCAACGGGAAAAGCCCCCGGCCATGCTGGCCTCAGGGGCCCTGCAAAACGCCGGCGGACTATAAGGAGTCTCCCGGCGGCATAGCAAGACAGCGAAGCGTGCCGAAAGTTTCCTGCTGTAACGTGGGATTTCGCCCAGCAAAAGCCGGCTCCGGCTTTTTGCGGCGGGTCAGCGAATACGGCACACTAGCCGCCCCGAGCACACGCTCGTTCCACACCACGACGCCCGTATGACCCGTTCCCCGTTCCGCCGCCTGGCCTTCGGCACCCTGCGCCGCCTCCTCTACCTGTGGGTGCGCTCGGAAACCATCAACCAGTCCGCCTTCACCCTCAAGCTCGACCGCAGCAAGCCCGTGCTCTACGTGCTGCAGCAACCCTCGGCCAGCGACCTGGCCGTGGTGGACCGGGAATGCACCAAGGCCGGGCTGCCGCGCCCGGTGCTGCCGGTGGCGGTGGGCGACAGCCTGGAGCCGGCCGCCTTCTTCTACCTGACCCCGGAGCCGGGCTGGTTCGGCGGGCAGGACAAGCGCGGCACCTCGCCGACCCTGGTGCGGGTGCTGGACGCCATCCAGCAGCACGCGGTGGACGACGCGCAGATCATTCCGGTGACGGTGTTCTGGGGCCAGTCCCCGGACCGCGAAACCAGCCCCTGGAAGCTGCTGTTCGCCGATAGCTGGGCCGTGACCGGGCGCCTGCGCAAGCTGGTCAGCATCCTCATCCTCGGACGCAAGACCCGGGTGCAGTTCTCCGCCCCCATCCACCTGCGCGAGCTGATCGCCCAGGGCAAGGGCCCGGAGCGCACCCAGCGCATGGTGCAACGCATCCTGCGGGTGCACTTCCGCAACCAGAAGACCGCCGTGATCGGCCCCGACCTCTCCCACCGCCGCAACCTGGTGAAGGGGCTGGTGCATGCGCCGCTGGTTCGCCAGGCCATCGCCGAGGAGGCCGAGCGCGAGAAGATCAGCCCGGCCAAGGCCGAAGCCCAGGCGCTGAAGTACGGCAACGAGATCGCCTCCGACTTCGCCTACACGGCGATCCGCTTCCTCGAAGTGGTGCTGAGCTGGTTCTGGAACAAGCTCTACGAGGGCATCAAGGTCAACCACATCGAGGGCGTGCAGGACATCGCCCAGGGTCACGAGGTGATCTACGTGCCCTGCCACCGCAGCCACATCGACTACCTGCTGCTGTCCTACCTGCTGTTCCGCAACGGCCTGACGCCGCCGCACATCGCCGCCGGTATCAACCTCAACATGCCGGTGATCGGCGGCCTGCTGCGCCGTGGCGGCGCCTTCTTCATGCGCCGTACTTTCAAGGGCAACCCGCTGTACACCTCGGTGTTCAACGAGTATTTGCACACCCTGTTCAGTCGCGGTTTCCCGGTGGAGTACTTCGTCGAGGGCGGGCGCTCGCGCACCGGCCGCATGCTGCACCCGAAGACCGGCATGCTCGCCATCACCCTGCGCAGCTTCCTGCGCTCCTCGCGCCTGCCCATCGTCTTCGTCCCGGTGTACATCGGCTACGAGCGCGTGCTGGAAGGCCGCACCTACCTGGGCGAACTGCGCGGTGCAAGCAAGAAGAAGGAATCGATCTTCGACATCTTCAAGGTCATCAGCGCCCTGAAGCTGCGCTTCGGCAGCGTCGCGGTGAACTTCGGCGAGCCGATCAAGCTGGCGGAGTTCCTCGACCAGCAGCAGCCGGACTGGCGCGCCCAGGAGCTGGGGCCGCAGTTCCGCCCGGCCTGGCTCAACGACACCACCAACCGCCTGGCCGTGCGCATCGCCCGCCACCTCAACGACGCGGCGGCGATCAACCCGGTCAACCTGGTGGCCCTGGCGCTGCTCTCCACCAGCCGCCTGGCGCTGGATGAACGCGCGCTGACCCGCGTGCTCGATCTCTACCTGGCCCTGCTGCGCGCGGTGCCCTACTCGCCCCACGCCACCCTGCCGGAAGGCAACGGCCAGGCGCTGATCCAGTACGTGCAGAGCATGGACCTGTTGGCCGAGCAGAAGGACGCCCTGGGCAAGATCCTCTACCTGGACGAGCAGAACGCCGTCCTGATGACCTACTACCGCAACAACGTGCTGCACATCTTCGCCCTGCCGGGACTGCTGGCCAGCTTCTTCCAGAGCAGCGGACGCAGCAGCCGCGAGCAGATCCTGCGCTACACCCGCGCCCTGTACCCCTACCTGCAGGCCGAGCTGTTCATCCGCTGGAGCCTGGACGAGCTGGACGCGGTGGTGGACCAGTGGCTGGCCGCCTTCGTCGAGCAGGGGCTGCTGAAGGTGGAGAACGACGTGTACGTGCGCCCGGCGCCCAGCTCACGGCAGTTCGTGCTGCTGACGCTGATGTCCCGCGCCATCGCTCAGACGCTGCAGCGCTTCTACATGGCCATCGCCCTGCTGCTCAACGCCGGGCAGAACCAGCTCACCGCCGAGGAACTGGAGAACCTGTGCACCGTCATGGCCCAGCGCCTGTCGATCCTCCATGGCCTCAACGCCCCGGAATTCTTTGACAAGACGCTGTTCCGCCACTTCATCCAGACCCTGCTGGACCAGCGCGTGCTGCGCCAGGACGAAGCAGGCAAGCTCAGCTACCACCCCGAGCTGGGTGACCTGGCGGAGGGCGCGGCCAAGCGCGTGCTCACCGCCGAGATCCGTCTCTCCATCCGCCAGGTGGCGCTGGAGCGCCAGACGGACGAAGCCCCCCGGGACGAGCCGCAAGCCGACGTGTCCTGATGCAAGCGGGCGGCTTCGGCCGCCCGCTTTCTGCTTCGCCCACTAGAAGAAATACCCTACAAGCTGGACAGAATTGCCCGAGGGGCTGCCTGTCCCGCCCTCAGTACCATGGCGGCTGCGCATTGCGCGTCCTTCTGCCCTCTTCACCCAGGGAACCCCCATGCTGCTGAGAACCATCACCGTCGAGAACGGCCAGCGGGAAGCGTTCAACGCCGCCGTGCTGTGCAGCCTCACCATCCCCGAGATAGAGGGCAACGTCCTCGTCTACACCCTCAATGAAGCCGCGCCCCAGGGCACGTCGTGGGTTTACCTCGCCGCCCTGGTGCCTCTGGTCGAGGGGGGATACCAGCTCAGCAGCCTGGACGACCGCGCCTGCCAGGTCGCCCGCCAGGTGCTGCGTCAGATCGTCGGCGGCGCACGTTCCGCGAACCGCGATGCGGCCGCTGCCTACCATTTCATCCGCATCGAACGCCTGGGCCCGCCCCTCACCCCGCACCCCACCTGCCTGGAACAACATCATCCGCTGTCCCTCGGCCCCGGCGCCATCCAGACGCTGCTGGCCTGCCGCAGCAGCGACAAGGTCGGCGAGCCGTTCTATTCGCGGCACTTGCTGCCCTACCAGCCCTACGAGTCCCCCCTGGAAGACGCACCGGTGGCGGCAGTTGAACCCCAGCAGGCGGCGGTCGCCCCCGCCTCAGCACCCCACAGCGTCAGCCGCAGCGAACAGATGCTCAGGGAGGTGCAGGCTACCCTCAACACCCTGGTGGACATGGCCGGCATCTTCACTGGCAACCAACAAGACGGCGGTCATCCTCACCCGAACCACAAGCTGGCCGAGCGCGAGCACCAGTTGCAGGCCCGAGAAGCCCGGCTGCAGGCGCTGGAAGCCCAACTCCACGCACGCCAGAACGAACAGGAGCAACGCTGCAAACGGCTGACCGAACACGAAGCCGCCCTCGATCGTCGCGCTGCGGAGCTGGACGTGCAGGTCGAGAAGCTGTTGGCCGCCAAGGAACGCCTCCGCCGGCTGATGCGCACCGTCAATGAGAACGTGCACGTCGGTAATACCCTGGGCACCATCGGCAACGCCCTGCCCGTCGTCGATGACTGATCCGACAGTGCCCGCCATCTCGGTGGGCGCCTCCACTGTGCTGACGCTCTATAGTGTGTGGGGTCAAAACACGGAACGCCCCCATGAAAAGAACCCTGCCCCTGCTCTTCACCAGCCTGCTGCTCGGTGCCTGCACCACCCAGCCTTCGTCCTCGATGGCGCACCTAGAAGGCGAGGTGTACTACCTGCAGCGCATGGCCCTGCCGCCGGACGCGACGCTGCGGGTCACCCTGGTGGACGTTTCGCTCGCCGACGCCCCAGCCCGCGAACTGGCCCACCAGCAGGGCCGCATCGAGGGCCAGGTGCCCCTGGCCTTCCAGCTCAGCTACGACCCGGCCAACCTGCAGAGTGGCCATGAGTACGCCGTGGCGGCGCGCATCGAGCTCGACGGCAAGCTGATGTTCATCAGCAGCGAACGTCACTCGGTTAAACTCGACGGCACCGACCCGCAGCCCCTGCGCATCCGGGTCGACCCGGTTCGCTGATCCGAACCCCACCAGCCCAAGGAAGCCCTCATGTTCCGACTCACTGCCCTGGTCGCCGGCCTGGCCCTCTCCGTCAACGCCTTCGCACTCTCCCTCAGCGACCTCAGCCAGCAGGACGCCGCCGGCGGCCTGAAGGATGCCCTCACCCAAGGCGCCAAGGTTGCCGTGCAGCAGCTCGGCAAGCCGGGCGGCTTCAGCAACAACCCCGAGGTGCGCATCGAACTGCCCGGCAAGCTGGGCAAGGCCGCCAAGACCATGAAGATGATGGGCATGGGAGACCAGGTGGAACAACTGGAAACCAGCATGAACAAGGCCGCCGAGGCCGCCGTGCCGCAAGCCCAGGCCCTGCTGGTGGACGCGGTGAAGAAGATGACCGTACAGGACGCCAAGGGCATCCTCACCGGCCCGCAGGACTCCGCCACCCAATACCTGAACAGGACCAGCCGCGAGCAACTGCGCGCCAAGTTCCTGCCCATCGTGAAGAAGGCCACCGACCAGGTCGGCCTGGCGCAGCAGTACAACAGCTTCGCCGGCCAGGCCGCGAGCTTCGGCGTGGTGGACGCCAAGAGCGCCAACATCGAGAGCTACGTGACCGAAGAGGCGCTGGATGGCCTGTTCAAGATGATCGCCGAGCAGGAAGCGAGCATCCGCCAGAACCCGGCCGGTGCCGCCACCAGCCTGGCGAAGAAGGTGTTCGGCGTGCTCTGAACCTGCCCGCTACAAGAGAAAGCCCGGCATCTGCCGGGCTTTTTTGTCAGTCGTTGCGCGAAGGCGACAGCAACTCGATCTTGTAGCCGTCCGGGTCCTCGACGAAGGCCAGGATGCTGGTGCCGTGCTTCATTGGCCCCGGCTCGCGGGTGATCTTGCCGCCACGGGCGCGGATGTCCTCGCAGGCCTTGTAGACGTCGGCCACTTCCAGGGCGATGTGGCCGTAGCCGGTGCCCAGCTCGTACTTCTCCACGCCCCAGTTGTGGGTCAGCTCGATCACGCTGTTGTGGGCTTCGTCGCCGTAGCCGACGAACGCCAGGGTGAACTGGCCGTCCGGGTAGTCCTTGCGGCGCAGCAGGGTCATGCCCAGGACTTCGGTGTAGAAGGCGATGGATCTGTCCAGATCGCCGACGCGCAGCATGGTATGCAGCAGTCTCATCAGGGATTCCTCTTGGTTGCCCGATCAGGGCTTATAAAAGCAGAACCCCGGCTCGTGGCCGGGGTTCCTTTTGGCACGGGGCGCTCAGCTTATCAGAACAGCTTGCGGCCCTTGCCCGCGGCGATGCGCATGCGCAGGGCGTTGAGCTTGATGAAGCCCGCCGCGTCCGCCTGGTTGTACGCGCCGCCGTCTTCTTCGAAGGTGGCGATGTTGGCGTCGAACAGCGAGTCGTCGGACTTGCGACCCACGACGATGACGTTGCCCTTGTACAGCTTCAGGCGCACCACGCCGTTCACGTTGGCCTGGGAGGCGTCGATCATCTGCTGCAGCATCAGGCGCTCGGGGCTCCACCAGTAGCCGGTGTAGATGAGACTGGCGTACTTGGGCATCAGCTCGTCTTTCAGGTGGGCCACTTCGCGGTCCAGGGTGATGGACTCGATGGCGCGGTGGGCCTTGAGCATGATGGTGCCGCCGGGGGTCTCGTAGCAGCCGCGGGACTTCATGCCGACGTAGCGGTTCTCGACGATGTCGAGGCGGCCGATGCCGTTCTCGCCACCGATGCGGTTCAGCTCGGTCAGCACCTGGGCCGGGCTCATGTCCTTGCCGTCGATGGCGACGATGTCACCGGCGCGGTAGGTCAGCTCAATGTAGGTCGGGGTGTTCGGTGCGGCTTCCGGGGACTTGGTCCAGCGCCACATGTCTTCTTCGTGCTCGGTCCAGGTGTCTTCCAGCACGCCGCCCTCATAGGAGATGTGCAGCAGGTTGGCGTCCATGGAGTACGGGGACTTCTTCTTGCCGTGACGCTCGATCGGGATGCCGTGTTTCTCGGCGTAGTCCATCAGCTTCTCGCGGGACAGCAGGTCCCACTCACGCCAGGGGGCGATGACCTTGACGCCCGGTTTCAGCGCATAGGCGCCCAGCTCGAAGCGAACCTGGTCGTTGCCCTTGCCGGTTGCGCCATGGGAGATGGCGTCGGCGCCGGTCTCGTTGGCGATTTCGATCAAGCGCTTGGCGATCAGCGGGCGTGCAATGGACGTGCCCAGCAGGTATTCGCCTTCGTAGATGGTGTTGGCGCGGAACATCGGATACACGAAGTCGCGGACGAACTCTTCGCGCAGGTCATCGATGTAGATTTCCTTGACGCCCATGGCCTGGGCCTTGGCACGGGCCGGCTCGACCTCCTCGCCCTGGCCGAGGTCGGCGGTGAAGGTCACCACTTCGCAGTTATAGGTATCTTGCAGCCACTTCAGGATCACCGAGGTGTCCAGGCCACCGGAATAAGCCAGGACAACCTTCTTCACGTCCGCCATGCCATCAACTCCACGGGGTTGTACGAAAACCGGTGATTCTACTGACCCTGGCGGCCAAATTACAGTGGCGCGACAGACAATGACGACCAGGCGACAGATTCTTTCGATCCGGCGCCGCTCAGGAAGCGGACGCCGGCTTGGCAGGAGCGGGACTGGCGGTCGGGGGCACGGCAGGGGCCGTGGCGGGTGCCGCAGGGGCCGTTGCCGGCTCGGTAGCCGGTGCGGCGGCTGGGGTCTCCGCCGGGGGGGCCTCGGGCTCCTTGGACAGGACCACCGCCACCCGGCGGTTCTTGGCGCGGTTGGCCTCGTTGGTGTTGGGCACCAGCGGATAGCGCTCGCCATGGAAACGCATCACCATCTGCGATTCCGGCACACCATTGGCCTTGAAGTAATCGAACACCGCCAGCGCCCGACGCCGCGACAGGTCGCGGTTGGTCAGGCGGTTGCCGGAGTTGTCGGAGTGGCCGTCGATTTCGATGTGATTCACTGCCGGGTCGGCTTTCATGTAGTCGAGGACGATCTCCAGCTTGGCGCGAGCCCTCGGATCGAGCGCCACGCCACCACCGGGAAAGCCCAGTTCCAGCTTCTTCACCTGGTCGAAGTTCACCGGCAGCAGCTTGGCGGTGCAGGCCAGGTAGTCGTTGTAGGCCTTGTTGAAATGCACCGGCAGCAGGCGCACCTCCAGAGCGTCCCCGCCCTGTTGGGTGCGGTGGCGCACCAGTGGGCTGCGTCCTTCCAGCAAGCCGGTGAGCAGGCGCCCACCCTGCAACTGGTTGCTGTTGAACGGCACCTCTCCGTTGCCCACCGCCACGGCACCGAGGTTGATGTCGCCGCGCCCGGGCTGCCAGGGCGCCGCCGCCGCCAGCAAAGTCGCCTGGCCGCCGCCCATCCAGCGCTCGTTGGGCTTGAGGCGGAAGGTGACCTGCTCGCCGGCACGGCGGACGAACTCACCGCTGCCGAAGTCGGTGATCGGCTGTGACAGGCGGCACTCGAACTTGTCTCCTTCCACCTTCCACTCCACCTTCTCCAGGCGGGTCTGGAAGGTGATGGCCATGGCCGGCAGGGCAATGAGGCTGAGCAGGGCGATGGGAAAAGCGCGCACGGCTGGCTCCGGGGAAAGACGTCAGGTTCACAAGGGCTATCGGTGCGAAGGCGGAAAACTTAAGCGCCGTTCAGCGCCATCGCCGCTGATGCACCGCCCGTGCCCCGGCCGGGCTTTTCCGGTAGCATGCACGCCGAGTTTCACCCGCCTGGAATCCCCCCATGTCCGACCGCCTGACCCTGCTGCGTCCCGACGACTGGCACATCCACCTGCGTGATGGCGCCGTACTGGCCCACACCGTGGCCGATGCCGCGCGCACCTTCGGCCGCGCCATCATCATGCCCAACCTGGTGCCCCCGGTGCGCAACGCCGAGGAAGCCGACGCCTACCGCCAGCGCATCCTCGCCGCCCGTCCGGCCGGCAGCGGGTTCGAACCGCTGATGGTGCTGTACCTCACCGACCGCACCCGCCCCGAAGACATCCGCGCCGCCAAGGCCAGCGGCTTCGTCCACGCCGCCAAGCTCTATCCGGCAGGCGCCACCACCAACTCCGACTCCGGGGTGACGCGCATCGACGCCATCTTCCCGGTACTGGAGGCCATGGCAGAAGTCGGCATGCTGCTACTGGTGCACGGCGAAGTGACCCGCAGCGAGATCGACGTGTTCGACCGCGAGAAGGCTTTCATCGACGAGCACCTGGTGCGCGTCGTCGAGCGCTTCCCCACCCTGAAGGTGGTGTTCGAACACATCACCACCGGTGACGCCGTGCAATTCGTGCGCTCGGCCTCCAGCAACGTGGGCGCCACCATCACCGCCCACCACCTGCTGTACAACCGCAACCACATGCTGGTGGGCGGCATCCGCCCGCACTTCTACTGCCTGCCGATCCTCAAGCGCAACGTGCACCAGGAAGCCCTGCTGGACGCCGCCACCAGCGGCAGCCCGCAGTTCTTCCTCGGCACCGACTCCGCGCCCCACGCCCAGCACGCCAAGGAAGCCGCCTGCGGCTGCGCCGGCTGCTACACCGCGTATGCGGCCATCGAGCTGTACGCCGAGGCCTTCGAGCAGCGCAACGCCCTGGACAAGCTGGAAGCCTTCGCCAGCCACCACGGCCCTGATTTCTATGGCCTGCCGCGCAACACCGACACCATCACCCTGGTACGCGAGGACTGGACCGCTCCGGCCACCCTGCCCCTGGGCGCGAACAGCGTGGTGCCCCTGCGCGCGGGCGAAACCCTGCGTTGGCGACTGCTGGAGGGCCAGGCGTGAGCGAGGAATTCTTCGACGACGAACTCGACGGCAACATGCCGTCCGGCCCGCGCCACCCCATGGCGGCACGCTTCCGTGGCTACCTGCCGGTGGTGGTGGACGTGGAGACCGGTGGTTTCAACTGCGCCACCGATGCCCTGCTGGAGATCGCTGCCACCACCGTCTCGATGGATGAAGACGGCTTTCTCTACCCGGACCACACGCACTTCTTCCGGGTCGAGCCCTTCGAGGGCGCCAACATCGAACAGGCCGCCCTGGAATTCACCGGAATCAAGCTGGACCACCCGCTGCGCATGGCCGTGACCGAGGAACATGCCTTGGGCGAGATCTTCCGGGGCCTGCGCAAGTCCATCAAGGCACACGGCTGCAAGCGCGCCATCCTCGTGGGGCACAACAGCAGCTTCGACCTGGGCTTCCTGAATGCCGCGGTGAACCGTACCGGCATCAAGCGCAACCCCTTCCACCCCTTCTCCAGCTTCGACACCGCCACCCTGGCGGGCCTGGCCTACGGCCAGACGGTGCTGGCCAAGGCCTGCCAGGCCGCCGGCATCGAGTTCGATGGCCGCGAGGCACACTCGGCACGCTACGACACCGAGAAGACGGCCGAGCTGTTCTGCGGCATCGTCAACCGCTGGAAGGAAATGGGCGGCTGGATCGACGACTGATCCCGCCACCACGAAAAAGGCCGCCCGTACCTGGTACGCGCGGCCTTTTTTGTCTTCCAGCACTGCAACAAAATGGGGGCCGAAGCCCCCGTTCTCGTTCCCCGATCAGGCCCGCTCGGCCGGCTTGACCCTGAACCAGGCCGCGTAGAGGGCCGGCAGGAACAACAGCGTCAGGGCGGTGGCGACGATCAGCCCGCCCATGATGGCCACCGCCATGGGGCCGAAGAACACGCTGCGCGACAGCGGGATCATCGCCAGCACCGCCGCCAGGGCGGTGAGCACGATGGGCCGGAAGCGCCGCACCGTGGCTTCGATGATGGCGTGCCAGCGATCCAGGCCGGCGGCGATGTCCTGCTCGATCTGGTCCACGAGGATCACCGAGTTGCGCATGATCATCCCCGACAGGGCGATGGTGCCGAGCATGGCCACGAAGCCGAACGGCTGGCGGAACACCAGCAGGAACAGGGTCACGCCGATCAGCCCCAGGGGCGCGGTGAGGAACACCATGGCCGAACGCGAGAAGCTCTTGAGCTGCAGCATCAGCAGCGTCAGCACCACCACGATGAACAGCGGTACACCGGCGTTGACCGACTTCTGCCCGCGCGCGGAATCCTCCACCGTGCCCCCCACCTCCAGCAGGTAGCCGCTGGGCAGCTCGGCGCGGATCGGTTCCAGGGTCGGCTGGATCTGCGTCACCAGGCTGGCCGGCAGCGACTTGTCGTAGATGTCGGCGCGCACGGTGACCGTCGGCAGGCGGTTGCGGTGCCAGATGATGCCTTCCTCGAAGCCGTATTCCAGGGTCGCCACCTGGGACAGCGGCACGCTGCGGCCACTGTCGGTGGGCACTGCCAGGCTCGGCAGCAGGGCCAGTTCCTCGCGCTCGCGCGGGGTGCCGCGCAGAAGGATGTCGATCAGCTCGTTGTCTTCGCGGTACTGGCTGACGGTGCTGCCGCTGAGTGAACTCTGCAGGAAGCGCGACAGGTCGGCGGTGCTCACGCCCAGGGCGCGGGCGCGGTCCTGGTCGATGTTCAGCCGCACCACCTTGCTCGGCTCCTCCCAGTCCAGGTGCACGTTCACCACGTGGGGGTTCTCGCGCACCTTGTCGGCCACCTTGCGAGCCAGGGCGCGGACTTCGTCGATGTGCTCGCCGGACACGCGGAACTGCACCGGGTAACCCACCGGCGGGCCGTTCTCCAGGCGGGACACGCGGGTGCGCACTGCCGGGAATTCGTCGTTGAGCACCTGGATCAGCCAGCTGCGCACCGCCTCGCGGTCCTCGATGGTCTTGGCCAGCACCACGAACTGGGCAAAGCTCGCCGCCGGCAACTGCTGGTCGAGGGGCAGGTAGAAGCGCGGCGACCCGGTGCCGACGTAGGCCACGTAGTTGTCGATGCCGGGGTGATCCTTGAGCAGGGCCTCCAGGCGCGCGGCTTCAGCCTCGGTGTTGAGCAGGGACGCGCCCTCCCCCAGCTTGAGGTCCACCATCAGCTCCAGGCGCCCGGAGGCGGGGAAGAACTGCTGGGGCACGAAACGGAACAGCGCGATGGAGGCGACGAACGCCACCAGGGTCAGCACGATGACTGTCTTGCGCCGGCGCACGCACCACTCCACCACACGCCGCACGCGCTGGTAGAAGGGCGTGGCGTAGGGGTCGTGGGCGCCGCTGCCGCCATGTTTCTCGGCGTGGCGCTTGGCCAGGTCGGGCAGCAGCCGGTCCCCCAGGTAGGGCACGAAGACCACGGCAGCGATCCAGGACACCAGCAGGGCGATGGTCACCACCTGGAAGATCGAACGGGTGTACTCGCCGGTGCCCGATTGCGCGGTGGCGATGGGCAGGAAGCCGGCGGCGGTGATCAGCGTGCCGGTGAGCATGGGGAAGGCCGTGCTGGTCCAGGCGTAGCTGGCTGCCTTGAGCCGGTCGTAGCCCTGCTCCATCTTGATGGCCATCATCTCCACCGCGATGATCGCGTCGTCCACCAGCAGCCCCAGCGCCAGCACCAGCGCGCCGAGGGAAATCTTGTGCAGGCCGATGCCCAGGTAGTACATGGCAGCGAAGGTCATCGCCAGCACCAGCGGGATGGACAGCGCCACCACCAGGCCGGTGCGCAGGCCGAGGGAGAAGAAACTCACCAGCAGCACGATGATCAGCGCTTCGGTAAGCACCCGGACGAACTCGCCCACGCCGGTCTTCACCGCCGCCGGCTGGTCGGAGACCTTGCGCAACTGCATGCCGACCGGGAGGGTTTCCTGCAGGCGGGCGAACTCGCCCTCCAGCGCCTGGCCGAGGACCAGGATGTCGCCCCCGGCTTTCATCGAGACCGCGAGGCCGATGGCGTTTTCGCCCATGAAGCGCATACGCGGCGCCGGCGGGTCGTTGAAGCCCCGGCGCACCTCGGCCACGTCACCGATGCGGAAGGTGCGATCCCCCACGCGGATGGGGAAGTCGCGAATCTCCTTCACCGAATCGAAGCGCCCGCTCACCCGCAGTTGCACGCGGTCGGTGGGCGTCTCGAAGAAACCGGCGGCGGCCACGGCGTTCTGTTCTTCCAGTGCCTGCTGCACGGCCGCCAGCGGCAGGCCGAGGGTCGCGGCCTTGGTGTTGGAGAGTTCGATCCAGATCTTCTCGTCCTGCAGGCCGATCAGCTCGACCTTGCCCACGTCCTTCACCCGCTGCAGTTGCAACTGGATGCGGTCGGCGTAGTCCTTGAGCACGGCGTAATCGAAGCCCTCACCGGTGAGGGCATAGATGTTGCCGAAGGTGGTACCGAACTCGTCGTTGAAGAACGGCCCCTGGATGCCCTGGGGCAAGGTGTAGCGGATGTCGCTGATCTTCTTGCGCACCTGGTACCAGAGCTCGGGAATCTCGTTGGAGTGCATCGAGTCCCGCGCCAGGAAGGTGACCTGGGATTCACCCGGCCGGGAGAACGACACGATGCGGTCGTACTCGCCGGTCTCCATCAGCTTCTTCTCGATGCGCTCGGTAACCTGGCGGGACACCTCTTCGGCACTGGCGCCGGGCCAGTTGGTGCGGATCACCATGGCCTTGAAGGTGAAGGGCGGGTCTTCGCTCTGCCCCAGCTTGGAGTACGACAGGGCACCGACGATACCCAGGAGCAGCATGACGTAGAGGACGATCTGACGGTTTTTCAGCGCCCAGGCGGAGAGGTTGAAGTTCACCGTGCCTTACTCCTTGGCCACCAGCTTGACCGCGCGATTGGCGCGGTCCACGGGGCGGACTTGCTGCCCCTCGCGCAGCACCTGGACGCCGGCTGCGACGACCCAGTCCTGGGCCTTCAGCCCGTCCAGCACCGGCACCCTGTCCTCGCCATAGGGGCCGACATGCACGGTACGCCGCACCAGGGTGGAAGTGGCAGGGTCGACTACCCAGACGAACGGGGTCCCGGCCTCGGCGGTAAGCGCCGACAGCGGCACCGAGAGACTCTCGCCCCCCACGCCCTTCACGTAGACGCGGGCGCTCTGGCCCAGCTCCGCCGGCACCTGACCGGCGGTGAAAGCGACCCGCGCGGCGAAGGTGCGCGACTGCTGGTCCGCCGCCGGCGCCAGTTCACGGATGCGCGCAGGGAACTGGCTGCCCGGCTGGGACCACAGCTCCACCGCCACCGGCTGGTCCACCTTGAAGCGGTCGATGGCGTGCTCGGGCAGGCTGATCAGCACCTCGCGCTCACCATCGACGGCCAGGCTGAAGACCGTCTGCCCGGCTGCCACTACCTGGCCCACCTCGGCACGGCGGGACGCGATCACACCGTCCTGGGAGGCGCGCAGCACAGCGTAATCCGCCTGGTTGCTGGCGACGTTGTACTCGGCCTTGATCTGTTTGAGCCGCGCCTCGCCGGCGCGGTACTGGTTCTCGACGTTGTCGAACTGCGACTGGCTGATGAGCCTGCGCTCCAGCAACGTGCGGTAGCGATCACGCTCGGCGCGCACCAGTTGCAGGTTGGCTTCGGCGGCGGCCACCTGGGCGCGGGTCGCTTCCAGTTGCAGGCGCACGTCCTGCGGGTCCAGCTCGGCGAGGGGCTGGTCCTTCTTCACCCGGTCCCCCACCTCCACCAACCGGCGGGTGATCTTGCCACCAATGCGGAAGGCCAGGTCCGGTTCATAGCGGGCGCGAACCTCGCCGGCGTAGGTGTCCACGGCGTCCGCCGCGGGTTGAGGTTGCACCACCATGGCCGGGCGGATGATAGGCTGCGCGCTTTCACCATTGCCACAGGCACCAAGGAGAAGGGACAGGGACACGGGCAGAGCGAGGGACAGGGCATGGCGGTGCATGGTGAATGACCTTTCGCGACGTAAGGTTTTTTGAATATTTATACTGCCCGGTATAGTAAAAATAGCGAACTCACCAGTCCAGTATTAACGAGAAAATGTCAGACAATTCTTTGCAGAGCATCGGCCCGGGGCGCCCGAAGGACCCGGCGAAACGCGCAGCGATCCTCGAGGCGGCGAAATCGCTGTTCCTCAGCAAGGGCTACGACGGCAGCAGTATGGACGCTATCGCCGCGGAAGCCGGGGTCTCGAAGCTCACGGTTTACAGCCACTTCACCGACAAGGAGACACTGTTCTCCGCTGCGGTGAAGGCCAAGTGCGAGGAGCAATTGCCGGAGCTGCTGTTCCAGTTGCCCCATGAAGGCACCATCGAAAGCGTGCTACTGAACATCGGCCGGGGCTTCCACGCGCTGATCAACAGCCGCGAGTCCATCGAACTGCACCGCCTGATGGTGGCGCTGGGCACACAGGACCCGAAGCTCTCGCGGCTGTTCTTCGACGCCGGCCCACAGCGCATCCTCAACGAGATGGAGCGCCTGCTGGCCCGCGCCAACGACGCCGGCAAGCTGAACATCGACAAGCCGTTGAACGCCGCCGAGCACTTCTTCTGCCTGATCAAGGGCGGGCACAACTTCCGCCTGCTGATCGGCTGTTGCGCCGCACTGGAAGGACCAGGTGCCGAGCAGCACGTGCAGGAAGTGGTGGGCCTGTTCCTCAAGGCCTACCGGGTCGAGGCCTGAGACCCAGGCGAGCAGAAGAAGGCCGGCGGACACCCCAAAGGCATTCGCACTCAGCCCTTGGCGAGGGCTTTCTTCGGGTAGATGTCGTAGCGGCTGGACTTGCCTTCCAGGGCGTAGCTCGGCTTCGGCCCCTCGATGATCGGCGCCTTGCGGGGGCGCTTCACCACCACCCGATGGGTGGCCAGGTCCAGAGCGGTAGCCAGCAGCGCCGGGGCGTCCAGGTCATCCCCCACCAGGGGGCGGAACAGGCGCATTTCCTTCTTCACCAGGGCGCTCTTGTCCCGGTGCGGGAACATCGGATCGAGGTAGATCACCTGGGGCGGCTCGTCCGTCCACTCGGCCATGCGGGTGATCGCATTGCCGGTCAGCAGGTGCAGGCGGGCGGCGATGGGGGCCACGTCGAGATCACGCGCAGCGCGGGCCAGGCCATCTTCCAGCAGGGCCGCCACCAGCGGCTGGCGCTCGATAAGGTGCACTTCGCAGCCCAGGCTGGCGAGCACGAAGCCATCGCGCCCGAGCCCCGCGGTGGCGTCCAGCATCCGAGGCCGAATACCCGGCTGGATGCCCACCGCCTTGGCGATCATCTGCCCTGCCCCGCCACCGAACTGACGCCGGTGCGCCGCAGCCCCTTCAACGAAATCCACCCGTACCGGGCCGGGCGCACCCGGCCCCAGTTCCACCAGTTGCAGGCCGTCGTCGCCCAGTTGCAGGGCGAAGTCCGCTTCGCCGTCCAGGGGCAGGCTCAGGCGCTCGGCCCAGGCCCGAGCCTCGGCCTCCAGGTGAGGCGCCAGGGCCTCGACCCTCACCCGGGCCGTTTGTTGCTCGTCGTTCATCAGGGGGTCCATCGAATCGAATGGGCGGCATTTTGCCAGAGCCACCCACCCCGGGTCAGCGGCACCGGCGGAACAGCCCCATGTCGAGGTGGAAATGGTCACGGTGGGCGGCGTTGTAGTCCGGCCCCAGGGTGACGTGAAAGGTGTCGCAGGCAGCCTGGTGCGCCTGGCGCAGGAAGCGTGCGGCATCGCCCTGACCGCTCCAGTCTCGGGCCACACTGATGCGCCGACCATCGGCCAACTGGAAGCCGGCGATGTCCAGGGCATTGGCATAGGCGTGCTGGCTGCGGCGCTGACTGGTGCCGATATTGCGGCAGGCGAAGCTGCCCAGGTGGTCCACCCGCGCCACCGGCTGGCCGAACACTTCGCGGGCGGCCGGTTGAAGGCCGTGTCGCTCGAACAGCGCCCAACCCACCGCCACTTCGCAGGTGGCCAGGAAGCTGCTGCTGAAGCGCACGCCGGACGCACTCACACGCACCGCGTTCTCCACCGGGCAGCCCGGGGCCGGCACGCTGTCGGGCACCGTCTGGTAGCGCATCCCCGCGCTGTCCAGGGCCTGCTTGCAGAGCCGGGGGTCGGCCTGCAGGCGCATCAGCTTGAAGGATGTCAGCAGGTTCGGTGGCTCACGCACGTCCAGCGGGGCCCAGGGGTTCCAGCGCGGGGGCACCTCGATCCAGCCCTGCCTCACCGCCAGCGGCAGCAGCACCAGCGCGAGGACGAGGCCCCCCAGCATTCGCCCACGTCGGCTCATTGCGGGGGAAACAGTGCGTTGATCCGGTCGAACGGCATCGCCTGCTGGGCAGCGGACAGGTCATGCCCGTGGAGCTGGCGCGCCGCTTCGAAGAACGCCCCGTAGGCCACCCGCGCCAAGTTGGAACCCAGACTGACCCGACGCACGCCCAGCGCGGCCAGTTCGTCGAGGGTCAACGCCAGCGCTGGCGAGCCCACCAGGATGTTGACCGGCTTGGGAGCAACGGCGGCCACCACCTCGGCGATCTGTTCGCGGGTGGTCAGGCCAGGGGCATAGAGCACATCGGCGCCGGCCTCGGCATAGGCCACCAGGCGGCGCAGGGTATCGTCCAGGTCCGACCGTCCATGCAGGAAATTCTCTGCCCGCGCCGCGAGAGTGAAGGGGAAAGGCAGTGCCCGCGCGGCCTCAGTCGCTGCCTGGATACGCTCCAGGGCCAGCCCGGCATCGTAGATGGGCGCCTCTGGCCGGCCGCTGGCGTCTTCGATGGAGCCACCGACCAGACCGGCTTCCGCCGCCAGCCGCAGGGTCTCGGCGCAAGCTTCGGGGCTGTCGCCGTAGCCGTTCTCCAGGTCGGCCGCCACCGGCAGCGGTGTGGCCTCGACGATGGCGCGGGCGTTGCCCAGGGCCTCTTCCCGGCTCACCGCCCCTTCCGCATCCCGCCGCCCGAGGGAGAAGGCCAGACCGGCGCTGGTGGTGGCCAGGGCCTTGAAGCCCAGATGCGCGAGCATGCGGGCGGAGCCGGCATCCCAGGGGTTGGGCAGGACCACCAGGTCCGGCCCCTGGTGCAGGGCGGCGAAGTCTCGGGCGCGTTGGCTCTGGTCAGTCATGGGGGGTCGCTCCATCGAAGGCGGGGAGGCCCGACCTTACCCCAGGGGAACGGGAGCGGACAGATACACACAGTGCCCGGCGATCAGAGCAGGGCGAACTGCTCAACCGCCGGCGCCACCTCGGGTTCAGCCAGGGCGGGCAGGCCCGGCAGACGCCCCATCAGGCCGTCATGGAAGCGCCTGGCCTGGGCGGCAGCCAGGTGGTTGTCGGGGGTATGCAGGAACACATAGGGCGTGAGGCCCTCCTCGATCCAGCCGGCCACCTTGTCCAGCCACGGCTCCAGCCACACCTGGTTGGCGTCCAGATCGGGACCACCGATGAAGCGCACCTGCGGGGCGCGGCTGAAGGCTGCCGGGCGCACCGGTACGCGCGGCTTCTTCGATTGCGCGTGGCGCACGGCGGGGTCGTCGGATTCACAGGCGAACAGCGCCCGGGAATCCAGGCAGATGCGCTCCACACCACGCTCATGGAGCAGGCGGTTCAGGGCCTTCTCCTCCTCGCCCCGGGCGAAGAAGGCGTTGTTGCGCACCTCCACAGCGATGGCGCGGTGGGAGAAGCTGTCGAGCCACTCTGCCAGCTCGCCGAGCCGCAGCGGCCCGAAGCTTGCCGACAATTGCAGCCAGAGCGGCGCGACCCGCCCGCCGAGCGGTTCGAGCAGGTGCAGGAAAGCCTGGGTGGCCTCGACCTTGTCACGCAGGTCGCCTTCGTGACTGATGTCCCGGGGCAGCTTGGCGCAGAAGCGGAAGCCCTCCGGCATCCGCTCGGCCCACTGCTGCAGCGTGGCAGGCGCGGGACGGGCGTAGAAGGTGGTGTTGCCCTCGACGGCGTTGAACACCCGGGCGTAGTGCTCCAGGGTTTCCGCCGGGCGGACATCGTCAGGGTAGAGGGAACCGCGCCAGGCTGGCTCGTTCCAGGACGGGCAGCCGAGGAAGTACGGCAGCATCAGGCGTAGAGGTCGAGCCCGAGGACTTCCGGCGCACCGCCTTCGGAGGCGAAGTTGGCCGTGGTGCTGTAGCTGGCAATGGCCTGGTAGGCCCGGTTGCTGAGGTTACGAGCGACGGGCTGCTGCAGGTCCTGGAGGCGCGCCGGCAGGGCATCGCTGCTGGCGTTGCTCGCCTCCACCTTGCGCGGCTGAGCGACCTGCTCGAAGCCCTGGGTATTGGCGGGAGTGGACGGGACGTCACGACGCGACTCGACCTCGCGCTGCACCTCGCGGAAAGCAGTGGTCGCGCTGCCCTGGCGAGGGCTGCGGTCCAGCGAGATGGAAGAGGTGAAACCGTCGATGCGCATTGCGAGCGTCTGCTGTCCCGAGGGTGGGCGTGAATGGTGTGGAATCTAGCCGGGCGCCGGGTGTTTTTCAATCGGCGCGGACGTCCGGCCATACCGGCCGTCGCCCATGGCGACCGCCGACGTTTCCCCTCAGAGCGGCGCCTTGGGGGTGGCCACGTTGTCACGCAGGTACACCGGTTGCGCCGCGTCGGCGACAACGGCCTCGCCACGGTCCCAGGCAAAACCGGCCAGGGCGAGCAGGTCCTGGGCATGGGGCAGCAGGGCCGCGTCGCGCCCCTGGGTCGGCACCGCCAGGCGCTCGCCGTAGGTGCCCCAGCCGGTGCCGGCGCCGAACCAGTCGCCCGCTGCATCGCGCGGCAGCGCCACCTGTTCAGGCGGCAGGACCGCCTCGACACCGGCCAGGCACATCTCGCCGGCTTCCAGGCGGTAGCAGCCCCAGTAGACCTCGTCCATGCGCGCGTCGATGGCGGCGGCCACCTGGGTCACGCCCTGCTCCCGGTGGGCGCGCTGGGCCAGCACCGCGAGGTTGGAGACCGGCAGTACCGGGCGCTCCAGGGCGAACGCCAGCCCCTGGACCACGCCGATGGCGATGCGCACCCCGGTGAAGGCACCCGGGCCACGGCCGAAGGCGATGGCATCCACGGCGGACAGGGCGACCCCCGCCTCGCCCAGCAGGTCCTGGATCATGGGCAGCAGGCGCTGGGCGTGCTGCCGGGGGATCACCTCGTAATGGCTGAGCACGCGCCCTTCATGCAGGAGGGCGACGGAACAGGCTTCGGTGGCGGTATCCAGGGCCAGCAGGGTGGTCATCGGGGCATCCAGGTGAGCGAAAAAAGGCGCGCATTATAAACGCCAACGGCCCGCAAGCGGGCCGTTGGTCGGGCTGATCGCGAAGGATCAGGACAGGGCGGCGAACACCTTGGCGGTGATCTCGTCGACGCTGCCCACGCCGGCGACGGCGCTGTACTTCGGCGTGCCTTCGGCGGCCGACAGCTTCTGGTAGAAGTCCACCAGCGGCTTGGTCTGGGAGTGGTACACGGAGAGGCGATGACGCACGGTCTCCTCGGTGTCGTCCTTGCGCTGCACCAGATCTTCGCCGGTGACATCGTCCTTGCCCTCGACCTTCGGCGGGTTGTAGACGACGTGGTAGACGCGGCCGCTGCCCTCGTGAACGCGGCGACCGGCGATGCGCTGAACGATCTCCTCGTCATCGACGGCAATCTCGACCACGTGGTCGATGCTCACGCCTGCTTCCTTCATGGCCTCGGCCTGGGGAATGGTGCGCGGGAAGCCATCGAACAGGAAGCCGTTGGCGCAATCGGGCTGGGCAATGCGTTCCTTGACCAGGTTGATGATCAGGTCGTCGGACACCAGGCCACCTGCATCCATCACGCTCTTGGCCTTCAGGCCCAGCTCGGTACCGGCCTTCACGGCGGCACGCAGCATGTCGCCGGTGGAGATTTGCGGGATGGAGAATTTCTTGGTGATGAAACCAGCCTGGGTACCTTTGCCGGCACCGGGCGCCCCCAGCAGAATCACGCGCATCGATGTGCTCCTCAAGAATTGTTTTGAAGTCTTCGGATTCGCCTCGTGGGGCCAATCTCAGTATCGGTTTCGGCGTCTTCGAGCGGCCAAAAGGTTGCTCAAGATACACAGCACCCCTATAGCGCACAAGCCGTCGAAAGTCGGAGCCAAAGGCCCTCTAGCCGGTGTTTCGCAGGCCCGCGGCGATGCCTGCCACGCTCACCAGCAGGGCCAGTTGCAGGGGGTCCTCCACCCGGCTTCCAGCCGCTCTGGAACGGGCCAGCAGCTCGGTCTGCAGCAGATGAAGCGGGTCCAGGTATATATTCCGCACGCCGATCGCCTCGCGGGTCTCCGGACTGAGGGCGAGCAGCTCGGAATGACCGGTCACGCGCAGTACCGACGCACAGGCCTGCGACAATAGGTCGCGTAAATGCGCACCCAGCGGACGCAGGCCGTTTTCCACCAGACGCTCGTCGTAGAGCGCCGCGATCGGCGCGTCGGCCTTGGCCAGGACCATCTCCAGCATGTCGATGCGGGTGGCGAAGAACGGCCAGCCCTCGCGCATGCGCTGCAGCAATGGCCCTTCGCCGCGCGCTTGCGCCCCCTGCAATGCACGCTCCCAGCCCAGCCAGGCCGGCAGCATCAAGCGCGTCTGGGTCCAGGCGAAGATCCACGGAATCGCCCGCAGGCTCTCGATGCCGCCGGCCCTGCGCTTGGCCGGCCGACTGCCCAGGGGGAGCCGACCCAGCTCTTGTTCGGGCGTGGCCTGGCGGAAGTACTCGACGAACAGCGGGTGCCCGCGCACCACGTCGCGGTAGCCGGCCAGGCCGTCGGCGGCCAGCCGGTCCATGGCCTCGCGCCAGGCCGGTTCGGGCTCCGGCGGCGGCAGCAGGGTCGCCTCCAGCACGGCGGCCAGGTAGAGGTTGAGGTTCTGCTCGGCCACATCCGGCAGGCCGAATTTGAAGCGGATCATCTCGCCCTGCTCGGTGGTGCGGAAACGCCCCGCCACCGAACCCGGCGGCTGCGACAGGATGGCCGCATGGGCCGGACCGCCGCCGCGCCCCACCGTGCCGCCCCGGCCATGGAACAGCAGCAGTTCGACGCCATGCCGGGCGCACACCTGTACCAGCGCTTCCTGGGCACGGTACTGGGCCCAGGCGGCGGCGGTGGTGCCAGCGTCCTTGGCCGAATCGGAGTAGCCGATCATCACTTCCTGCGGGCCGCAGAGACGCGCGCGGTAGTCCGCCAGGCCCAGCAGCCGGTCGATGGTCGGTGCGGCGTTGTCCAGGTCCGCCAGGGTCTCGAACAGCGGGACCACGCGGATCGGCCGTTGCAGCCCGGCCTCCTTCAGCAGCAGTTGCACGGCGAGCACGTCCGAAGGTGCCCCCGCCATGGAGATCACGTAGGAGCCGAGGGACGCCGCCGGCGCCTGGGCCACCACACGGCAGGTGGCGAGCACCTCGGCAGTGTCCTCGCCGGGCTGGTGATGGGGCGGCAGCAGCGGGCGCGGATTGGCCAGCTCGCGCTGGAGGAAGGCCAGGCGCGTGTCCTCGTCCCACTGGCTGTAGTCGCCCAGCCCCAGGTAGTCGGTGATCTCCGCCAGGGCGGCGCGGTGGCGGGCCGAGTCCTGGCGCACGTCCAGGCGCACCAGGAACAGGCCGAAGGTGGCCGCACGGCGCAGGCAATCCAGCAGCGCGCCGTCGGCGATCACCCCCATGCCGCAGGCATGCAGCGAGCGGTGGCAGAGTTCCAGCGGTTGCAGCAGGTCCTCGTTGTCCTGCAGCACGTCGGTGCCGGGCAACCGCTCGCCGTCCAGCGCGGCCTGGGCCCAGGCACGGGTGGCGCGCAGGCGCTCGCGCAGTTGCTTGAGCAAGGCGCGATAGGGCTCGGCCTGTTCGCCGCCGACGCGCGCCAGCAATTCATCGCTGGCGCGCTGCATGGACAGCTCGGCCGCCAGGTGATCGACGTCCCGCAGGTACAGGTCGGCCGCCATCCAGCGGGCCAGCAGGAGCACCTGGCGGGTGACCGCTGCGGTGACGTTGGGGTTGCCGTCGCGGTCGCCGCCCATCCACGAGGCGAAGCGCACGGGCGCGGCGCGCAGGGGCAGGTGCTCGCCGGTGGCGGAGAACAGCGCCTGGTCGGCCTTGCGCAGCACGTTGGGCAGCGCCTGCCAGAGGGAGTGCTCGATCACCGCGAAGCCCCATTTGGCCTCGTCCACGGGGGTCGGCCGCTGGCGGCGGATCTCGTCGGTGTGCCAGGCCTCGGCGATCAGCCGGCGCAACGCCAGGTGCACGGACTCGCGCTCCGCATCGGTGAGGTCGTCATGGTCCAGACGGGCCAGTTGCGCTGCCATGGCGTCGTACTTCTGGATCAGCGTCCGCCGCGCCACCTCGGTGGGGTGGGCAGTGAGCACCAGCTCGATGTCCAGCGTCGCCACCTGGCGGGCCAGCGCATCGGGGGCGTGGCCGGCCTGACGCAGGCGCTGCAGCAGTTCCGGCAACACGCGCTGCTCGAACGCCAGCGGCTCACCCGGTGCCTGGCGGCGTACCCGGTGGTACTGCTCGGCGATGTTGGCCAGGTTGAGGAACTGGTTGAAGGCACGGGCCACCGGCAGCAGTTCATCGGTGGTGAGGTCGGCGAAGGACGCCTCCAGCCGCTGGCGCCCTTCTGCCACGCCCTGGCGCGCGGCCTTGGCGCCCTTGCGGATGCGCTCGATCTTCTCCAGGAAGGCATCGCCCCACTGGTCACGGATGGTGTCACCCAGCAGTTCGCCGAGCAGGTGGACGTCTTCACGCAGGCGCGGGTCGATCTCCGCCATGGCAGGCCTCTCCGGTAAAGGGCAAGGAGGCTCCAGAGTGCCCACGCCAGGCAGCACTGGCAAGACCGCCGCCCTACCACGCGGCACCTGCGCTCCGGCTCGCTGCGGTCAAGGGCTGTGACCCTGCCTCGTAAATTTTCTTGAACATTTTCGACAGGCGGCCAGTCACACCCCATAAGCCAGGTCATTCGGAAAACGCCGCCTAAAAGCGGCTATCCGGCGCCAACATGTATTCATTGGCGCGCATCTGGCAGGAAAGTAGCCATGAAGCCCCACCGGGCCGAGGTCACCAATGGAGCTGAACATGATGAAAAAGCGCGCTGCTGTAGCGAATCCGAGAACAGTGATGGCCGTGCTGGCCCTGGGCGCTACCGCCCTGCTCGCCGGCTGCGCCGGCAACCCGCCGACCGAACAGTTCGCCGTCACCAACACCGTGGTCAAGAGCGCGGTCGATGCCGGCGCTCCGCAGTACGCCCCGGTTGAAATGAAGACCGCCCAGGACAAGCTCGACCAGGCCGAGCGCCTGATGCGCGACGAGCGTTACGACGAGGCCCGCCGCATTGCCGAGCAGGCCGAGTGGGATGCCCGCGTGGCCGAGCGCAAGGCGCTGGCAGTGAAGGCCGAGAAGGTGCTGGACGACGCCCACCAGGGTGTCCAGCAGATCCGTGAAGAGGGCTCGCGCACCCCGATCCTGGTGCACTGAACCCTGGCCTCCGAACCCAGATAAGGATGATCCCCATGAACAAGCTGATCAGCGTTTCCGCCCTTTCCGTGCTGAGCCTGGCCCTGGTGGCCTGTGCCTCCAAGCCGAACCCGAACCTGGACCAGGCCCGCAGCAACTATTCCCAACTGCAGGCCGAGCCCCAGGCCAACAGCCTGGCCGCCCTCGAAACCAAGGAAGCCGGCGACATGCTCAGCCGTGCCGAGCAGGCCTACGCCGACAAGCAGGAGCCAGTGCAGGTCGATCACCTGGCCTACCTGACCAACCAGCGCATCGAACTGGCCCGCCAGACCATCAAGCAGAAGGCCGCCGAAGAGGCCCTGGCCAAGGCGCCGGCACAACGCACCCAGGCCCAACTGGACGCCCGCAACCAGCAGGTGGACGTGCTGCTCAACCAGCTCAAGGCCAAGCAGACCGACCGTGGCCAGGTGGTGACCCTGGGCGACGTGCTGTTCGAAGTGGACCGCGCCGAACTGACCCCCAACGGCATGCAGAGCGTGCACCAGTTGGGCACCTACCTGACCCAGAACCCGGACCGCCAGGTGGTGATCGAAGGCTTCACCGACAACACCGGCACCGTCGACCACAACCTGCGACTGTCCCAGGCCCGCGCCGACTCCGTGCGCCGCGCGCTGGTGGCCATGGGCGTGAACCCGAGCCGCGTCACCACCCACGGCTTCGGCAAGGACTACCCGGTGGCCAGCAATGACTCGCCCTCCTCCCGCGCGCTGAACCGCCGGGTCGAGGTGACCATCGCCAACGGCCCCGGCCCGGTCACGCCCCGCGCCCTCTGAAGACACCGCGCCCATGAAGAAGCCCGCCTGATGGCGGGCTTCTTCATGCAACGGCCTTCACTCAATGCCGCCCATGCACCCCCGGCACATGCAGGTGCCCCGCCTCGGAGCAGGCTTCGGACACCACGCTGGGCGGTGCCGGCTGCTCCAGCTCCCGCAGGATGCCGCACGACTCGCTGCTGCCGGCGCCCTGGCACTGGGCGCGCAAATCCCGCAATTGGTCCTGCAGGGCGCGCAGCTCGGCGATGCGCACTTCGACGTGGTGGATGTGCTCGTCGATCAGCCGGTTCGCCACCGCGCAATCGGCCTCGGGGTTGTCCCGCAGGCGCAGCAGCTCGCGGATCTCCTGCTGGGTCATGTCCAACGAGCGGCAATGGCGGATGAACGCCAGGCGCTCCACATGGGCCTGGGTATAGAGGCGGTAGTTGCCCTCGCTGCGCGCGGGCTCGGGCAGCAGGCCCTCACGCTCGTAGTAGCGGATGGTTTCCACCGGGCATTCGGTCAGCCGGGCCAGTTCACCGATCTTCATGAACAGCACTCCTTGACTCTGTAGTTGCTACAGGGTGTGCAATGACGCCCGTACCGTCAATGGAGTCCGCCATGAGCCAGGACAATTGCTGCAACCACAACCACGGACGTGCGGCCACAGCCAGGCCGAAGACAGCCTACGACCATCACGACCACGACCACGACCACGACCACGACCACGACCATCAGCCTGCGGGCCCCGCGCCGGCGCTGCACGCCCCGGACGCCACCCTCGGCGAAGCACGCTGGAGCAGCCTGCGCATCAAGGCGATGGACTGCCCCACCGAGGAGCGCCTGCTGCGCGACGCCCTGGGCAAGGTCCCGGCCATCGAGGCCCTGGAATTCAACCTGATGCAGCGAGTGCTCAAGGTCCGCCACCGCTTCGTCGACCTGGCGCCACTGCAGCGACTGGTGGCCCAGCTCGGCATGCAGGCCGAACCCCTGGAGGCTGGCGAGCCGGCACCGGCCGAGCGCCGCAAGCCCTGGTGGCCGCTGGCCCTGGCCGGCGTCGCCGCCCTGGCGGCCGAAGCCTGCGAGTGGTTCTCCATCGGCCCGGGTTGGCTGGAAGCCGGGCTGGCGCTGCTGGCCATTCTCACCGCCGGCCTGCCCACCTACCGCAAGGGCTGGATCGCGCTGAAGAACCTCAACCTCAACATCAACGCGCTGATGAGCATCGCCGTCACCGGCGCCATGCTGATCGGCCAGTGGCCGGAAGCGGCCATGGTCAGCGTGCTGTTCGCCATCGCCGAGCAGATCGAAGCGCGCTCCCTGGAACGGGCGCGCAACGCCATCCGCGGCCTGCTGGACCTGGCGCCGGAACAGGCCACCGTGTGGCGGGACGGCACCTGGCAGGCGCTCTCTTCGCGCGAGGTGGAAGTCGGTGCGCGAGTGCGGGTACGCCCCGGTGAACGCATCGCCCTGGACGGCGAAGTGCTGCGCGGCCGCTCCAGCGTCAACCAGGCGCCCATCACCGGCGAGAGCCTGCCGGTGGAGAAGGAGCCGGGCGATAGCCTGTTCGCCGGCAGCATCAACGGCGAGGGCGAGCTGGAATACAGCGTCACCCACGCGGCGGGCGACAGCACCCTGGCGCGCATCATCCACGCCGTTGAGGAAGCCCAGGGCGCGCGGGCGCCGACCCAGCGCTTCGTCGACGCCTTCTCCCGCGTCTACACCCCGGTGGTGTTCCTCATCGCCGTCGCCACTGCCGTGGTGCCGCCGCTGCTGCTGGGCGGGCTGTGGCTGGACTGGATCTACCGCGCCCTGGTGCTGCTGGTGATCGCCTGCCCCTGCGCCCTGGTGATCTCCACGCCGGTCACCCTGGTCAGCGGGCTCGCCGCCGCAGCGCGCAGCGGGGTACTGGTCAAGGGTGGGGTGTTCCTGGAAATGGGCCGCCAGCTCGCCTGGGTCGCCCTCGACAAGACCGGCACCCTGACCCACGGCCAGCCGACCCAGACCGACCACGAACGCCTGCGCGACCTGCCGGGCCACGACCCGCGCCAGTTGGCGGCCAGCCTGGCCGCCCGCTCGGACCACCCGGTGTCCCAGGCCATCGCCCGCGCTGCCGAGGCCGACGGCGTCGCCCTGCTGGAGGTGGACGAGCAAGCCGCCCTGCCCGGCCGCGGCGTGCGCGGCCAGGTCGCCGGTCACACCTGCCACCTGGGCAACCACCGCCTGGTGGAGGAGCTGGGCCTGTGCTCGCCCGAACTGGAGACGCGCCTGGATGTGCTGGAACGCCAGGGCAAGACGGTGATCGTGCTGCTCGACGAACAGGGCCCGCTGGCGCTCTTCGCCGTGGCCGACAGCGTGCGCGAGACCAGCCGTGAAGCGGTGGCCGAACTGCACCAACTGGGGGTGCGCACCCTGATGCTGACCGGCGACAACCCCCACACCGCTGCGGCCATCGCTGCCCAGGTGGGCATCGACGAGGCGCGCGGCAACCTGCTGCCGGAAGACAAGCTGGCGGCGATTCGCGAGTGCCAGGCCGGCGGCAAGCGGGTCGGCATGGTCGGCGACGGCATCAACGACGCACCGGCCCTGGCCCGTGCCGACATCGGTTTCGCCATGGGTGCGGCGGGCACCGACACCGCCATCGAGACTGCCGGCGTGGCGCTGATGGACGACGACCTGCGCAAGCTGCCGCAGTTCATCCGCCTGTCGCGCCGGACCTGGTCGGTGCTGGTGCAGAACATCGCCCTCGCCCTGGGCATCAAGGCAGTGTTCCTGGTGCTCACGCTGATGGGCGAAGGCACCCTGTGGATGGCGGTGTTCGCCGACATGGGCGCGAGCCTGCTGGTGGTGTTCAACGGCCTGCGGCTGTTGCGCGGCGTGAAGTAGAGGAGCGGCATCGCCCGGCTACGGCGCAGCTCACGTAGCCCGGGCTTCAGCCCGGGGAGCAGTGGCTCCATAGAAACAGCGGGCCCGGAATGGCGCCGGGTCATTCTGGTGCTTCAAGCCACTGAAAAGCGGTGGGCTGAAGCGGAACGCCGCCCGAGCCACCCTACAAAAGCCGCCAGATCAGGCGAGGGCGTTGCGGTAGACGCGGGCCATGTCGTCGGCGAAGGCCACCAGCAGCACCTCGTCCAGGCTGCTGCCGGCGGGGCGCGCTTGGCGCAGTTCGTGGACGGCCACGGCGGCGGCGGCCTCCAGCGGGTAGCCGTAGATGCCGCAACTGATGGCCGGGAAGGCGATGCGCGCCAGCCCTTGCGCCTCGGCCAGCGCCAGGCTGTTGCGGTAACAGCGGGCGAGCAGTTCGGGCTCGCCCTGATCACCGCCGCGCCAGACCGGCCCGACGGTGTGGATCACGAAGCGCGCCGGCAGGCGGTAGCCCGGTGTGATGCGCGCCTCGCCCGTGGGGCAACCACCGATGATCCGGCAGCGGGCCACCAGCTCCGGCCCCGCCGCACGGTGGATCGCACCATCGACGCCACCTCCGCCCAGCAGGGAGGAGTTGGCGGCGTTGACGATGGCGTCCACATCGAGGGTGGTGATGTCGCCCTGCCAGACGGTGATTTTCATCAGCGGTCTCAGCGGATTTCCTGCGGGGTTTCCTGGCCCATGCAGCGCACGGCCTGCTTCTTGTTGTTCACCAGCACGCCGGTCAGGCCCTTCTGCTGGGTGTCGAACAGCACCAGCACGCCATCGATGCACTGCGCGACCTGGTTGGCCGGCTGCAGCGAGACCTTGTAGTCCTCGCCGGGGATGGTCTTGAGCATGGTGAAGTCGGACAGCAGCAATGCATCCTCGGGTTTGGCGAAGTGCAGGTAGCCGTAGTACCAGAGGACCATCACGGTGCCGATGATGGTGCCGACGCCGGTGAGGATCAGCGGAATGGGGTTGCGTTCGCTCATTGGGGACTCTCTGTATTCGGGACTTCAGCCAGCCGTCGCAACCCGACGAACCCCTTGGGGTCGTCGAGGTAACGCAGCATCACTTCGCGCCAGGTGGGGTCGGCAAAGGTCTGCACATGGCCGCCCCGGGTCGGCTGGAACACCCGTGGCGGGGGCGCAGCTTGATACAAGCGCACGCCATTGGAAAGGGGCACCACCGGATCGTCAATGCTCTGGTAGATCAGCATCGGCAGCCCCTGCAGGCGGCCGATGGCACCGATTGCGCTGTCGCCATCCGGCACCAGCCAGGACAGCGGCACCTGCAGCGGCCAGGTTAACCAGGCGTTGCCGAGGGTGAATTGAGCCACGTCACGGTAGCTGGCCGGCACGCCGTCCAATACCAGCGCCCGGACGCCGGCCCGGCGCTCGGGGTGCTCGGCCAGGTAGCGCAGCGCCAGGGCGCCGCCCAGGCTCTGCCCGAGGACGATGCGCGGCTGGCCCTGGGCTTCGGGCGCACGGTCGAGCCAGTCGAAGGCGGCGTCCAGGTCGAGGAACACATCCGGCAGGGCCGGCTTGCCTTCGGAGTGGCCGTAGCCGCGATAGTCCAGCATCAGCACCTGGTAGCCCTGCTCGGGCAGCCACCAACTGCCGCCCAGGTGGCTGGCGAGGTTGCCGCCGTTGCCGTGCAGGTGCAGTACGGTGCCCTTGACCGCTTTGCCCGGCGCCACCGGCAGCCACCAGCCGTGCAGGCGCAGGCCATCGTCGGTCACCAGTTTCACGTCGCGGTAGGCCAAGCCAACCCGCTCGGGGGTGAACGGCAGCTCGCGCTCGGGGTAGAACAGCAGCCCGCTGCAGCCCTGCAGCAGCAGGAGCAGGAGCAGCAGCGGGACGAGGCGCCTCACTTGCCGCCGGCGCGGGTTTCCTCGCGCGCCTTGTAGGTGGCTTCATAGATGCGCTCGGCCAGCCGCGAGAAGGGCAGGCTCTGAATCCACACCGTACCGGTGCCGCGCAGGGTGGCCAGGAGGATGCCCTCGCCACCGAAGAGCATGCTCTTCAGTCCGCCGGCCAGCCCGATGTCGTAATCGATGCCCTGGGTGAAGGCCACCAGGCAGCCGGTGTCCAGGCGCAGGGTCTCGTTGTTCAGCTCCTTGCGGATCACCGTGCCGCCGGCGTGCACGAAGGCCAGTCCATCGCCCTCCAGCTTCTGCAGGATGAAGCCTTCACCGCCGAAGAATCCCGCCCCCAGGCGCTTGTTGAAGGCGATGCCGATGCGCGTGCCGTGGGCGGCGCAGAGGAAGGCGTCCTTCTGGCAGATCAGTTGGCCGCCGACCTGAGCCAGGTCCACCGGCACTACGGTGCCCGGGTAGGGCGCGGCGAAACCGACGCGCTGCTTGCCCTGACCTTCGTTGGTGAAGTGGGTCATGAACAGCGACTCGCCAGTGAGCATGCGCTTGCCGGCGCCCCACAGCTTGCCGAGCAGGCCGTTGGCACTGCCATCGCCCATGCGGGCTTCGAAGCGGATGCCTTCGGTCATGTAGTTCATGGCGCCGGCCTCGGCGATCACCGTTTCACCGGGGTCGAGGATGATCTCCACGGTCTGCGCCGAGGCGCCGAGGATGTCGTATTCGAGCTGGTGGCTGGCCATGCAGGGCTCCCTTGGAGGTGACTGGGGATCAATCACGAGCGCCGGTCAGGCCGTGGTTCGACACCTCGGGACCGAGCGCCGCAGCGTCAGAGGATGTTGGCGTAGTCCGCCTCGATGCGGTCCAGGCTCAGGTGGTTGAGGAAGTTGGAGAAGCACATCCACGCGGACAGCGCGTTGAGGTCGCGGAACTGCGGCGGCAGGTACTTCGGCGGTACCACCAGGCCCTCGTCCACCAACTGGCGCAGGGTGCGCATGTCTTCCAGGGTGGTCTTGCCGCAGAACAGCAGCGGGATCTGCTCCAGCTTGCCCTTGCGTACGGCGAGCTGGATGTAGTTGTAGATCATGATGAAGCCCTTCAGGTAGGACAGGTCCTTGGTGAAGGGCAGCCCGTCCGGCGACGAGCCCCGGAACACGCGGCTGGCACTGCCGTAGCTCTCGCCCATGCCATAACCCTGCTCGCGGTAGAACTGGTAGACCTCGAGGAAGTCCGCGCCCTCCTCCGCCATGTGGATGGCGCGGGTACGGTTGGTGAGCTTGCGCAGGCGCGTGGGATAAGAGGCGAAGGCGATCACCTCCATGAGGATCGCCAGGCCTTCCTGGGTCACGGTGGAGGACGGCGGCCCCTTGGCGAGGAAGGTGCATACCGGCTGGTTCTGGCCATTGAGGGTGGTGCCGACGTGCACCAACCCTTCGTGGACTTCCAGCGCGCGCACATCCCGCTCATTGAACAGCGCGTCGCTGCGGATCTTGATGTAGTCGGCGCCGGCCGCTGCGTCGGCGACGATGCCGTCGGACTCCAGCACGCGAATGGTCTCGTCGCCGAACACTGCCGAGAGGCGGCTCTGCAGCAGGCCGACGGCGTCCTTGGCGGTGAGGGTCTTGGGCTCGTCCTTCAGGTCGCCACGGTCGTCGATCTTGTTCAGGTAGTCCGAAAGCATCAGCCCCAGGTCGGACAGGGTCGGGTCACCGGCGTGGAAGGCGTCGGAAGCGGCACCGTAAAGCTCCTGGGAGATCAGGCCGAAGTCCGGCGTGCCGCGTGCTTCGAGCATGCGGATGACCATCCGGTACTCCTTGCACATGCGCCGCATGATCTGCCCCACCGGGTTGAACTGGCCGAGATGGCGGGTGATGTCGCGCTCGATGTTCTGGAATTCGAGCTTCTTGGCCACCGGTTCGAAGGCCAGCGGCCGGCTCTCGTAGTAGGCACGGTCCACCTCGGGCATGGCCTTGCCCTTGTGCTTGAGGAAGCCCTGGCGAACGCTGTCGTCCCACTTGATGGCATCCAGCACACGGATCGGCGTCTGCGCCAGGACGATACGGTCGGACAGGCTGCGGACGGTGTTCTGGTAGTCGTCGGGGACCTTGCGCCGGCTCATGGTCATTCCGCCCCGGCCCGCTGGTAGCGCGCCGCCTCGATGAACACGTCGGAGTTGGCCGGGTCGTCCAGCCAGGCCTGCAGGGTGGCCCAAGGCACGTCCAGCAGTACGCCGTCTCCCTCGGGCATCTCCACCGCCGCCCCCTTGAAGGTGCCGCGCTCCACTTCCTGGCGCAGGCGCTCCACGTCGAGGTTGTAGACCACCAGCTCGTTGTCGGCGGTCAGCTCGAAGCCGGCCACGGCGAAGTTGGCACCCCACTGCTTCGGCAACCCGGCGGAGAGGTACCAGCGGCGGCCGTGGTGGGCGACGGTGAAGCCGTACTCGTGCAGGCTGTCGAGGTTGTCCTTGCCGCCCTCGTAGGTGCGGGCACGGTAGAGGTTGGAGCCGGAGCGACTGATCTCCAGGTAGGCGCGCTCGCCCCATTCGTCCTTGCGCGTCCAATCCCCCAGCAGCGGCATGGGGGCCGGCTCGTGGGCGGGGATCGGCTCCCGGAGGGTGACCAGGCAGCCTCCCAGCAGCAGGAAGGACAGTGCGACCAGCACGCGCCAGGGGTTCATCGTGTTCTCCTTGTTCATTAAAAACCCCGCGAGGCGGATGCCTGGAGCGGGGTTCGGCGCCATCGCGCTAGAGGTCCATCACCAGATGGAGGTAGCGCCTCAGCACGGCTCGCATTTCATTGATGTCGAGCTTATCCACACCGCCGACAAGGCCCTGATATTCCATCTGCAGAATGATGGCCGTCAACACCTTGGCGTCTTCGACGGGTTCCTCGGTGCCCAGGGCCTGGAAGAAATGCTCAGCCCCCTGGGAAAGGATGCCGCGATGGGCCTCGGCGAGCACACGCAACCCTTCATTGATCAGCGCCTCCTGGCGAAACGCCTGCTCGGCGAGCAGTTGGGTGCGGTTCTCCAGCAACTGGCGGCGCACGTAGTCGATGGCCAGCTCGACAATGCGCTCGGTCACCTCCCGGCGAGGCTCACCGCCCTGCTCCACGGCGGCGGCCATGTCCTGCAGGTCCCCTTCGACGCTGCTCCAGAACGCAGCCATGGCCTCGGCACTGCGCTCGACGAACTGGGCGAAGGTGTCGGTGATGAGGTCGTTGATGTCCTTGAAGTAATAGGTGGTGGCCGACAGCGGCACATCCGCCTCGGCGGCCACGGCCCGGTGGCGCACGGCCCGCACGCCGTCACGAACGATGATGCGCATGGCGGCATCGAGAATGGCCTGGCGGCGCTGCTCGCTGCCGTGGCGACTGGCCTTGCGGCCCTGGTACTGGACACTTTCGGCGAGGGCGCTGGCCGCCTGGGCGGCACTGTCACGACGGGACGGCTGGGGCAAGATGCGGGAACCTTCGGCTGCGTACGTGGATGTCAGACAGTTTCGACCAATCAGCGGTCGATTCAACTGCCACAAGGTAAGAACTTGCGTACTCGACGTGATGAGACCCGGCCAGGGCACACCGCCCGTCGTGCCGTGTGGAGCAGCGCGCAATCCAGAGCCATACACGGGAAAGTGGGCAGGCTTGGAAAAGCTCCAGAAGGCATAGCGCTTCCATCCTCTGTTATGGACGGGGCCGCGCGCGACGCTGTCGCGGCGCTTGGAAAAGCGAATCTGGTGCGCACCTTGAAGCTGTTCCTGAGACGGATGTTGGCGCGGGGACAAAGGCCCCTTCAGGAGGCCGAGCGCAGTCGTCGCCAGCAGCGCTCGTCAATCAGCTTGCCTCCCGTTGATCCCATTCAGAACGCAGCCACAAAAAAGCCGCCCGAAGGCGGCTTTCTCATCCCACTCAGGCCTGGGGCCGCATGTGGGGGAACAGGATCACGTCGCGGATCGACGGGGAGTTGGTCAGCAGCATCACCAGGCGGTCGATGCCGATGCCTTCGCCGGCGGTGGGCGGCATGCCGTATTCCAGCGCGTTGACGAAGTCGGCGTCGTAGTGCATCGCCTCGTCGTCACCGGCGTCCTTCTCCTTCACCTGCAGCATGAAGCGCTCGGCCTGGTCTTCAGCGTCGTTCAGCTCGGAGTAGGCGTTGGCGATCTCGCGGCCACCGATGAACAGCTCGAAGCGGTCGGTGACGCTCGGGTCCTGGTCGTTGCGGCGGGCCAGCGGGGAGACCTCGAAGGGGTACTGGGTGATGAAGTGCGGCTGCTCCAGCTTGCTCTCCACCAGCTCCTCGAAAATCATCACCTGCAGCTTGCCCAGGCCTTCGTGGCCGAGGACCTTGGCGCCGGCCTTCTTGGCGATGGCGCGGGCCTTCTCGACGTCGTTGAGGTCGGCGGCGGTGATGTCCGGGTTGTACTTGAGGATCGCGTCGAACACCGACAGGCGGGCGAAGGGCTCGCCGAAGTGGAAGACCTTGTCGCCGTAGGGCACGTCGGTGCTGCCGAGCACGGCCTGGGCCAGCTCGCGGAACAGCTCCTCGGTCAGGTCCATGTTGTCTTCGTAGTCGGCGTAGGCCTGGTAGAACTCGAGCATGGTGAACTCGGGGTTGTGCCGGGTCGAGACGCCTTCGTTACGGAAGTTGCGGTTGATCTCGAAGACCTTCTCGAAGCCACCGACCACCAGGCGCTTGAGGTACAGCTCCGGGGCGATGCGCAGGAACATCGGCATGTCCAGGGCATTGTGGTGCGTTTCGAAAGGCTTGGCTGCCGCGCCGCCGGGGATGGTCTGCAGCATCGGGGTTTCCACTTCGAGGAAACCACGGTCGCTGAGGAAGCGGCGAATGTGGGCGATGACCTGGGAGCGCACGCGGAAGGTGTGGCGGGTTTCCTCGTTGACGATCAGGTCGACGTAGCGCTGGCGGTAGCGCTGCTCAGTGTCGGTCAGACCGTGGTGCTTGTCCGGCAGCGGGCGCAGGGACTTGGTCAGCAGGCGCACGCTGGTCATGTCGACGTACAGGTCGCCCTTGCCGGAACGGGCCAGGGTGCCTTCGGCGCCGATGATGTCGCCCAGGTCCCAGGTCTTGATCTCGGCCAGGGTCTCTTCCGGCAGGGTCTTGCGGTTCACGTAGACCTGCAGGCGAGCGCTGCTGTCCTGCAGGACGATGAAGGAGCCGCGGTTGAGCATGATGCGACCGGCGACCTTGACCGGGATGGCTGCAGCTTCCAGCTCTTCCTTGGTCTTGTCCGCGTACTGTTTCTGCAGGTCCGCGAAGTAGGCGTCGCGGCGGAAGTCGTTCGGGAAGGCGATGGCCTTGGCTTCGCGCACGGCAGCAAGCTTTTCCTTGCGCTGGGCGATCAGCTTGTTCTCTTCCTGTTGCAGTTCGTGCTGGTCGGGTTGTTGGTCGCTCATGGTCTTCGGTGGTTCCTGATTAGGCGCTCTTGCCTGTGGAAACGGATTGCATAACAGCGGCAGCAAAGCCTGGCGGGCGCAGGCCAGCCGCTGCTTGAGGCGGGCTGGCCGGGCGCGGCGGCGTTACAGCCCTTGCTTGAGGCTGGCCTCGAGGTACTCGTTCAGATCCCCATCCAGCACCTTGTCGCAGTCGCTGCGCTCGACGCCGGTGCGCAGGTCCTTGATCCGCGACTGGTCGAGGACATAGGAGCGGATCTGGTGCCCCCAGCCGATGTCGGACTTGGTGTCCTCCAGGGCCTGGGAGGCGGCGTTGCGCTTCTGCATCTCCAGCTCGTACAACTTGGCCCGCAGCATCTTCATGGCGGTGTCCTTGTTGGCGTGCTGGGAGCGTTCGTTCTGGCACGCCACCACGGTGTTGGTGGGCACGTGGGTGATCCGCACCGCGGAGTCGGTGGTGTTCACGTGCTGGCCACCGGCACCGGAGGAGCGGTAGGTGTCGATGCGCAGGTCGGACGGGTTGATCTCGATCTCGATGTTGTCGTCGATCTCCGGGGAGGCGAACACCGCGGTGAACGAGGTGTGACGACGGTTGCCGGAGTCGAACGGGCTCTTGCGCACCAGGCGGTGCACGCCGATCTCGGTGCGCAGCCAACCGAAGGCGTATTCGCCCTTGATGTGCACGGTGGCGCCCTTGATACCGGCGACTTCGCCTTCGGAGAGTTCGACGATCTCGGCAGTGAAGCCGTTCTTGTCGGCCCAGCGCAGGTACATGCGCAACAGCATGTTGGCCCAGTCCTGGGCCTCGGTGCCGCCGGAACCGGCCTGGATGTCCAGGTAGGCGTTGTTGGCGTCCATCTCGCCGCTGAACATGCGGCGGAACTCCAGCTTCTCGAGGATCTCGCGCAGGCGCTCGACTTCGGTGGCGACGTCGTTCACGGCGCCTTCGTCGTTCTCCTCGACCGCCATGTCCAGCAGGTCGCTGGAGTCGGCCAGGCCGCTGGTGAGTTCGTCGAGGGTCTCGACCACCTGCGCCAGCATGGAGCGTTCGCGGCCCAGGTTCTGGGCGTATTCGGGGTTGTTCCAGACGTTGGGGTCTTCGAGTTCGCGGTTTACTTCGACGAGACGATCATGCTTCTGATCGTAGTCAAAGATACCCCCGAATGGCCTGGGTACGTTCGGAGAGGTCCTTGATGCTGTTCAGGATCGGGTTGATTTCCATGGCGGGAAGCTCTCACTGGCAAAACTTTCGGAAAAGCCGGCGAGTATACCCGAGTCGTTTCGCCTCGGGCAGCCTGCGCCGACCACCGTTTACCGGCCCGCCGCCTCGGCCACGGTGACCGCCCGCCAGGGCCCCGGGGAGGTGCCGGCCAGGGCCGACCAGTACCAGGCGGAGGTGTCGCTGAAGCTCCGTCCGGCGGCGTCCTCGATGTATTCGCACACCCGCAGCCGACCGGAGGCGGCGCTGGCCAGGAAGCAGCGCTGCAGGCCCTCGCCACTGGCCCGGCGGTGCAGGGCGATGGCGCTGATGCGAAAGCCCAGGGCGCGGTAGCAATCCGCCGCCGGGTGCAGCTTGCGGGTCGGCACCTGCACCTGGCGCAGCACCAGGGTGCGCGGGCCGGCGGCGAAGCGCGCCAGGCGGCCGGGGAAGTCCTCGGCGAAGCGCCGCTCCACCGCCGTAAGCGCCAGCGGGCGCAATGCCTGCCCCTCGAAGGTGCTCGGCCACTCGACGAAAGCGGCCGGGCGCGCGCCCTCCCCGCCCGCGCCCGGCACCAGGCTGTACGCCGCCAGGCCGACGAAGAGCGCGCCCCAGGGCCACGGACGAGCTGCGCCGGGCAGGCCGTCCGTCCGGTTCACCGGCTGGGCCGGCAAGCCCGCCACCAGGCGCAGCACCAGCCCGCAGAGCACGGCGAACACCGCCAGCCCGATGCCCTCGTGGAGCCAGGCCGGCCCCTGCCAGTGCCCGGCCTCCTGCAGCACCAGCAGCGTATTGCGCAGCGCATTGGCCCCGAGGATCAGCAGGCTGAGCCAGGGCAGCCGGCGCAGCAGCCGGGCATCCGCCACCCGCAGCCAGGCGGCAGCGGTGAAGGCCACGAAGTAGGCGGCCCAGGCCATCTGCACGCCGGAACAGGGCGCGTCGACCATCACCAGTTGGCCGCCCACCTCCAGCGCACTGCCCTGGCGCGTGACGGCGAAGCCCAGCCCGCGCAAGGCCCAGAGGCTGGCCTCGGCGGTGATCACCCGCAGCGGGTAGCCGATGAAGAACTGCAGCGACGCCAGGATCGGCAGCGCCAGTACCCCCAGCCCCAGCCAGGCCAGCAGCGGCTGGCCGGGCCGACGCAGGGCGAAGGCCATCACCAGCACCGCCAGCACGGCCAGCAACCCGCGCCCCAGGGCCGGCACGCCCGGCACCAGCAGCGCGGCTGCCGTCAGCCCCAGGGAAGCGAGCAGACCGGGCAGGCGCGGCGCCGCCAGCAGCGCGTGGCGGTCACGCCACAGGCAAGCCAGCAGCACCACCAGCGCCACCGCGCCCCAGGGGTCGTCCGAGCCATCGCCCATGCGGGCGACGGCCCAGCGCCACACCGGCCACAGCGCCAGGGTCGGCAGGGCCAGCCAGGCCCAGGCGGGCAGCGCGCGGGTCACGCCTGGCCCCGCTGACGGCGCAATGCCCATCCCAGGCCCAGCAGGCCCACCAGCAGCAGGGCCCAGGTCGCCGGCTCCGGCGTGCCCGGCACCATCGGCCCGCTGACGCTGCCGCCCACGGCCTGGGCGCTGACGCCCTGGGGCAGGGGCAGCGGCTGGTCGACTTCCGCCGCATCCTGCGGCGCCGGGTTGCGCACCTGCTCATCCACCGCGACGAAGGAGGTGTAGGGCGTCAGCAGGCTGTACTTGAGGCCAAGGTCGAGGATCTGCTGGCTGTAGTTGTAGGCGTAGCCGCCTTCGATGGCCTCCTGGTCCAGCAGCGAGGCGATGCGCTGGCGGGCCCAGAGGTGCGCCAGGGCGCCGCCCTCCACGGCCTGCTCGGCCAGCAGCGGTGCCTCGGCATGCCAGGTGCCCCGGCTGGTCAGACCCTGTGCGCGGAGGAAGCCCCGGCGCTCGCCGCGCCACTTGCCGAACACCACCAGCGGCCGCTCGGCGAACAGGTCCGGCAGCTCCAGGGGCTCCACGTCATAGGTGTCCAGCCCGTCGAAGGTCAGCTTCGGGCGTACCAGCACCGGCGACTCGATCATCCGCTGCAGGCGCTCGGCCTGGGCATCGGCCTGCGCGGCGTCCAGCACCACGAAGGGTTCGCCCTGGCCAGCGCGGGCCAGGCCCTCGATCAGCTCGCGGTTCACCGAGCTGCCGATGCCGAAAGCGAACAGGTTGGCCTTGCCCAGGTTGCCGCGCACCAGCGCATAGGCCTCGCTTTCCACGTCCACGAAGCCATCGGTGACGACGATGAAGGAGCGCGAGCGCCCCGCCTCCGCCGGCATCGCCAGGGCGTTCTGCAGGGCCGGCAGCAACTCGGTGCCGCCACTGCCCATCTGGGTGTCCAGCAGCCCCAGGGCCTGCTGGATGTGCTCGGCATCGGCGGGGATCGACTGCGGCGCCAGCAGGCTGGCACTGCCGGAGAACAGCAACACGTTGAAGCGGTCCTGCGGGCGCAGGCCGCCGATCAGCCGGCGCAGCAGGTGCTTGGCGGTGTCCAGGGGGAAGCCGTGCATGGAGCCGGAGATGTCCACCACGAACACGTATTCACGGGGCACCACCGCCTCGCTGGGCACGCGCCGGGGCGGCGCCACCATGGCCAGGAAGAAGTTCTCCTCGGCCCCCTCGCTGAGCAGCACCCCGCTCTGGAAGCCTTCGCCACCCAGGCGGTAGTCCAGCACGAAGTCACGGTTGGCCGCCGTGCCACCGGCCGGGTCCAGACTCACCCGCACATGCCGGGCGCTCTGCCCCTGGCGCAGGATGCGGTGGCTGGGCGAGGCCAGCTCGGCGATGTCCGCCGGGGCCTGCAGGTCCACGTCCAGGCTGAACCCGGCGGTTCCAGGCTCACCTTCCGGCAGGTGTGCGGTGGCCGTCCAGGGTTCGACGGCGCCCCCCGGCCGACCGGTGTAGCGCGGGCCGACCACGGTGGGGAAGACAAAGGAATAGACCCCATCGCGGGGGACCAGCAGCTCGGTGTAGCGCAGCTCCACGTCCACCACATCGCCGGGGAGGATGTTGGCGACATTCATCTCGAACACGTTGCTGCGCTGCTGCTCCAGCAGGGCCGCGGTCTGCCCGGCCACCTTGGCCGCCTCGTAGTCCTCGCGGGCCTTGCCCTTCTCTTCGATGCGCGCCTCGATCACCCGCTGGCCGATGCGCACGGTCATGCCGTGCACCGCCGCCCGGGTCGAACCGGGAAACACGTAGCGCGCCTCCAGCGCCCGGTTGCCTTCGTTGCGGTAGTGCTGGGTGACGCTGACGTCGGCAATCACCCCCAGCACCCGCGCCTTCACCTCGGTGGCCTTGAGCGGCAGGCCGTCCACGCCGGGCTCGGCGTTCTCCACCACGAAATAGGGCCCTTCCGGGACGGGCTGCGCCGCGTCGGCCAGGAGGGTCATCGGCACCAGCAACAACAACAGGCTCCACCAGCGGCGGCGCGGGAGGGGGACAGGGCGGGACATGGGGCGTGGCTCCTTGCGTGTATCGGACGCCCAGCCTCGCCCGCGCCTGTGAAGGCTTCGTGCAGGGTGTGTGGGGTTTCTGTGGTTTTATGCCGCCGGCCCCAGGCGGAGCGGACTATCCTTTAACGGCCGGCTCGCTTGCAGTCTTCGCCCGGAGATCCTCCCCCATGCGTCGCCCCCACAGCCTGCGTAGTCGCATCGCCCTGTCCGTCGCCCTGCTGGTGTGTGCCCTGAGCTGGCTGCTCGGCACGCTGATCGGCCAGCGCTCGGTCGAGCGCATGGGCGAGGAATTCGGCCAGGGCCTGGCGGAGCTGTCGTTCCAGATGGTCGACCGCCTGGACCGCGACATGGACAACCGCGCCCGTCTGCTGCAGGTCATCAGCGAACTGAAGGCGTTGCGCCAGCCCAAGGACATCCACCAGGTCCGCGCCCTGCTGGACAGCCTGCAGCACGAGCTGCCGGAGATCGCCTGGATCGGCTTCACCGACCCCGCCGGCCGGGTGATGGCCTCCAGCAACGGCGTGCTGGAAGGCGCCAACATCGCCCAGCGGCCGGTCTACCAGCGCGGCATCCAGGGCCGCTTCATCGGTGACGTGCATGAGGCCGTGCTGCTGGCCAAGCTGCTGCCCAACCCCACCGGGGAGGCCATGAAGTTCGTCGACATCGCCCTGCCGGTGAAGGGGCCGGACGGGCGCACCGTCGGCGTGCTCGCCTCACACCTGTCCTGGTCCTGGGCCGACGAGGTGCGCCGCGCGCTGATCGAACCCATGCAGGCGCACCGCCGGGTAGAGTTCTTCATCCTCAGCAGCGACCACAGCGTGCTGCTGGGCCCGGCGAGCAGCATCGGCCAGAAGCTGGAGCTGCCGGCCCTGGCCAGCATCGACGCGCGCAAGAGCTTCTGGAGCGTGCAGCGCTGGCCGGACGGCCGCCGCTACCTCACCGGCTTCGCCCCCAGCCACGGTTACCGCGACTACCCCGGCCTCGGCTGGATCGTGGTCACCCGCCAGGCCGAAGAGGAAGCCTTCGCCCCCGCCCACGCGCTGCAACGGGAGATCTACCTCTGGGGCGGCGCGCTGGCGATCTTCTTCGCCGCTCTCGGCTGGCTGCTGGCAGCCCGGGTGACGCGCCCGCTGCAGCACATCGCCGACGCAGCGGACCGTCTCAGCGCCGGGGAAATCGCCGTCATCCCCTCCGGCACCGGCACCCGGGAAATCCGCACACTGAGCAAATCCATCGCCCACCTGGTGGAGAGCCTCACCCAGCAGCAGCTCACCCTCGGCCTGCTGGAGAACAAGGCCCACCACGACCCCCTCACCGGCCTGCCGAACCGCGCCGCGCTGGAGAAGCACCTGCCCCGGTTGCAGCAACGCTGCCACGTAGCGGGCGGCGCACTGGGGCTGCTCTACCTGGACCTGGATGGGTTCAAACCGATCAACGACACCCACGGCCACGCCGTCGGCGACCTGGTGCTGCGCGAGGCCGCCCAGCGGATGCGCGGCTGCCTGAGGGACGGAGACCTGGTGGCGCGCCTGGGCGGGGATGAGTTCCTGATGGTGCTGCAGCTGCAGCAGGACGACGGCCTGAGCCACATCAGCCGGGTCGCCCAGCGAGCGCTGCAGGTGCTGGGTGAGCCGATGCTGCTGGAAGGGCGCACCCTGGGCATCGGCTGCAGCATCGGCGGGGCCCTGTGGCCCCGTGACGGGGAACGCCTGGAAGAGGTGATGGAACGCGCCGACCAGGCGCTCTACCGGGCCAAGCGGGAAGGCCGCAACCGGGCCTTCCTGCATGACGAAGACGAAGCGGTGCACATCGCCGCAGGCCCCGCCGTCAACTGACCTGGGCGTCCCGCACCTGGGCTTCCAGCTCCGCCTTGAGCCCCGGCTCCAGGCGCATCTGCCGCGCCAGTTCGTCCAGGTAGGCGCGCTCCATGAAGTGCTCCTCGTCCACCATCAGCACGCTGGCCAGGTACATCTCGGCCGCCATCTCCGGGGTGGTGGCCGCGCGGGCCACTTCGGCCGGGTCCAGCGGCTTGTTCAGTTCCGTTTCCAGCCAGCCACGCAGGCTGGGGTCGTCGGTCAGGCGGGCCAGTTCGCTCTCGATCAGTTGGCGCTCGCGGGCGTCCACATGGCCGTCGGCCTTGGCCGCCGCCACCAGGGCCTTGAGGATGGCCTGGCTGTGCTGCTCGGCCTGGGGCGCCGGCAGGCGGTCGAGGGTGCGGGGCTCGCCCTGGGGCGCGGTGGGCTGGTTGGCCTGCCAGTTGCTGTAGGCCTTGTAGGCCAGCACACCCAGGGCGGCGAGCCCGCCGTAGGTCAGCGCCTTGCCGCCGAGCTTGCGCGCGCTCTTGTTGCCCAGCAGCAGGCCCAGCGCACCGGCAGCCAGGGCACCACCGCCCGCGCCACCGAGCAGGCTGCCGAGCTGGCCGCCGCCGATGCCGGACGGTTTGCCGCCGGCCTTCTTCTGCAGCAGGTCCTGGCCGGACTTGAGCAATTGATCGAGCAATCCACGGGTGTTCATGGGGGCCTCCAGGTCGCAATGGACGATGGGGCGCACTCTACCGCCAGTCTTCCGCATGCCGCGCTGGGGGATTGCTTCGAGATATTGCGTCCCGAAACCGCCATCACCGGTCCCGTGCCGCGTAGCCCTGCCGACGCCTACCGGCTAGGCTGTAGGCCGTTTCGTCAGGAGGCCGTCATGGAAGGGTTGTCGCTGGGCGGGTGGGGATGGGTGCTGCTGGCCGTGGGCCTGCACCTGGGTGTGCGGCTGTACATTCGCTACGGCCTGAAGGAAGACCGTAGCGAAGAGGACTGGCGCGCCTGACTCAGTTGGGCGAGGCGACCATCTGCTGGCGACGGGCCGCGTCCTTCTGCTGGCGATAGGCCTTGGCCGCCTCGGGGATGGGGCCGCCCTTGCCGGTCTCGACCCAGCGGCGCATGCGCGTGGCGTCAGCGAAGTGGGTGTACTTGCCGAAGGCGTCCAGCAGCACCATGGCGACCCGCTGGTTGCCCATGCGGGTGCGCATCACCAGGCAGTGGCCGGCCTCGTCGGTGAAGCCGGTCTTGGTCAGCTCGATGTCCCAGTCGCTCTTGCGGGTCAGGTGGTTGGTGTTGCTGAAGCCCAGGCTGTAGCGCGGCTTGACGAAGGTGATGGTCTTTTCCTTGGTGGTGCTCATCTGGCTCAGCAGCGGGTACTTGCGGCTTTCCAGCAGCAACTGGACCAGGTCGCGGGCGGTGGAGACGTTGTTCAGCGACAGGCCGGTGGGCTCCACGTAGCGGGTGTGCTTCATGCCCAGGGCACGGGCCTTGGCGTTCATCGCCGCGATGAAGGCGCCGTAGCCGCCCGGGTAGTGGTGGGCAAGGCTCGCCGCCGCGCGGTTCTCGGAGGACATCAGCGCCATCAGCAGCACGTCGCGACGGCTCACCAGGCTGCCCACGCGCACCCGCGAATAGACGCCCTTCATTTCCTTGGTCTGGCTGATGTCGATGCTGATGACCTCGTCCAGCGGCTGCTTGGCTTCGAGCACCACCAGGGCGGTCATCAGCTTGGTCACCGAGGCGATGGGCACCACCAGGTCGGGGTTGTTGGCGTAGATCAGCTTGCCGGTGGCGAGGTCCACCAGCATGGCGCTGCCGGAGGCGAGCTGCAGTTGGGCGGGGTCACGGACCGGGGCGGCCGCCTGGGCTTCGAGGGGGGCGGCGACGGCCAGGCTGGTGCAGAAGAACAGAGCCTTGAGCAGAGCGGTTCGGATTTTCACGGGAGGCTACCGGATGAAGAGTGGGATGAAGATCGCCTGTGCGAACTGACGCACATTATAGATCCCTGAAGGTCAATTCCTTCAGCCACTTTCATCGCTTTCTGAAAGAAAACTCTCAGCTCGCAAGCGCCTCCGTCAGCGCTGCTGGTACTGGTAACTCCCCTGCCCCGGCGTCCGCTCGATGATCACCCCGTTGGGGTACTCCGTGCTCTGGCGAATCCCGCCCTGCTGCTGGATCACCTGGCTGCCGCTCCCGGTGCTGTAGCGCGTGGTGCCCTGGGGCACGGGCTGCCCGCCGTAGACGTTGTAGCGCTCGCTGCGCTCGTAGGTGTCCACACTGCCGCTGGCGCCGGGGCTGACGTAGGTCTTGGGGATGACGCGGATGGTCTGCTGCCCGCTCGGTTCGGCGGCCAGCGCGGGGATCGCACCGCTCGCCACCAGGGCCAGCAGCGCACAACGGAAGAGATTCATGGCCGTACCTCGCTGAGGGATGGATGCCGATGATACGTCCGTTGGGCAACCGCTCCAGGGCTTGGGTTCGGGGCTGTGGCGGGTTTCGGATCAGTGGCGGGTAACGGGCGGTGGCCGGAGCGTTACCACGCCGGTCAGCGCTTCAACTCCGGTCGTCGGTAGGCCATGCCCACCGAACGCGGCGCGGTCTGCACGAAGCCGAACTGCGCGTAGAGGTCCTGCGCCTGGCCATCGGCGATGAGGCTGACGTAGCCGCTCTCCGGCACATGGGTTTCGATGTACTTCAGGATCTCGCCCATGATGCGTTTACCCAACCCCTTGCCCTGGTGCGCCTTGAGCACGGCAATGTCGACGACCTGGAAAAAGCACCCGCCATCACCGATCACCCGCCCCATTCCCACGGGTTGCGACTGATGAAGGATCTGCACCGCGAAGAGCGTATTGGGCAGCCCGCGCACCGCTGCTTCATCGGTCTTGCCGCTGAGGCCAGAGCCCGTGCGCAGCGCTTGGTAGACCGGGACGGAAGGGGTTTCGAGCAGGCAGGAATAGTCAGTCAATGGCGTCACCGTGGTTGGGAGTGAAGGGGTAGAAGCATGGGCTAGTAAGCCAGATGTTCGCTGGGTATGGACAGAAGCTGTTTGTCGATGGGAAGGCAGTCCTTCTGCTTCGGCAGGATCGCCAGTACAAGGAAACCCAGATCCAACTTGCGGGACTACTTGGGGGTATGAGTGGCAGGTCACAGCGTCTCCATGCAGAGACGCTGACATAGGTTGGATCGTATTCCCTGCTCGGACGTTATAGCCGCACGCATGGCGGCGTAGTCGGATACATCCGCCAGAAAACCCTCGGCGGATGCGCGGGTCATTTGCCGCTCATCGCTGAATGCGAACTCCATGGGACTGCCCTGTGGTGATTACTGGGCTGGGCGGCAGTCTTGCGGATTGTGCGGAGCAGGAAATTGTCCGGATAGAGGAAGGGGAAGTGCCGGGCATGGGGTGAGTGGACGGTAAGAATTGACTCAGCTGGCGCTCAGCAAGGCGCGCGCAATCCGCCGTAAGCCAATACCTTGCCTTTGGTAAGACTTGAGGAATAGCATCGGGCCATCACTCGCAAGGATGCTCACAGTGCCCGGCCTACTCCGCCTTCATCTCCTTATCGCCCCGGTGCTCGTCGCGCTTTCACAGCCCGCACGTCGGCAATACAACGAGCTCCGGCAGCAAGGGTGGCATCGCTCCCTGCGTCAGTGTCCTGTATATCTGCAATGACGTTTCGATCAGTGAATCGAAACGTAGTTATTTGCCCTATACAAATAACGCCCCAATCAAAATAAAAACTCCAACCAAAAACCCAATTAGCCCACCCGTAAATACTATAAAAAAATCAATCGCCTAGTTATTTTCACCAATTTATTTCGTAAAATTCAAAAGCAAACCACCAGTCCAATCGCAGCGTACAAAATCACACACTAGAACAACCAACACAAACCCCACCACAAACATTGGGAGAATCAAAATGTCTTTAGGGAAAATAGACTTCGGAAAAGCAACTGGGGAATTAGAAGGAATTGATTCACCACTACTGATACGAGACGGCTTTTTAGATGAAGGTGGAATCTTAGAAAGCATTATAGATGGAGGGAAAAGTTTAGTACTAGGTTTCAAAGGCAGCGGAAAATCAACAATCGGAGAAAAAATCAGATTAGGCTGCTATCCAGCTGTAGAAGACTCCAATGTTTGTGCCGTAGTTAACCATCTAGCAGACTTTCCATTCAAAAGTTTTTCAAAAATATACCCAGGCAGCGCAGAGCCTGAGGCAAAATACCCTACTAGCTGGCAGTATCTACTACTAACCACGCTTTTAACTTCTTTTCTGGCCGACCCCAGAGGGCGAGATACAGAAAATCTAGAATTCAGAGAAAACATAGGAAAGCTCACCGACGCGGGAGTGCTTCCAGCCAAAAGCTTGAAACACATTGCACTAAAAGCTTCAAAATCATCATTTAAAGTAAGCCTCGCAAAACTACTGGAATACACAAGAGAGTCTACCGACAGAACTACCGACCAAGACCTTATGTTCCTTGACGTAGTTGACGTCATTAAGGAAATGATTCCTGAATTTTCCACACAAAGCACGCACCTCCTAGTAATTGATGGTCTGGATGATGTTTTAACAAGTCGAGACGTGCAATTACATGCTCTCTCCGCCCTAGTATTTGAATCAAACAGGTTAAATATTTGGTTCAAGAAAGAAGGGGTTCCAGCAAAAATTATAGTACTCTGCCGAACGGATCTCTTTGAGAGACTACCAATTCCAAACAAGAACAAAATTAAGCAAGACTCCGCTATTCTATTAAACTGGTACCACGACTCACGTGAACCGGAAAAATCCCAATTAGCAAAATTAGCCAACTTACGCGCCGGCCTTGCACTGGAGCGCGAAGTTGATATCTTTCAGGAATTCTTCCATACCAACATTGAAGAGCGCCCTTCAGCACAGTTTCTGCTCGAGCACACAAGGCATACACCAAGAGACTTCATTCAACTCCTAAATAGCTGCAAAGCGTTTGACAATGGAGGAAAGCTAAATCGAGCAGATGTCATAAAAGGAATAAGAAAGTACTCCATAGACTACTTCCTACCCGAGATTGAAGACGAAATCGTAGGCTATGCAGATCATGAATTGTTTGTAAGATTTAAATCTGCAGCAACAAAGCTCAAAGAGAGGGAGTTCAAGTACTCATCCCTCTATGCAAATTTTGAACTAGATTTAAAATATGGAGAGAGCGATCTATATGAATTACTAAAGACGCTATTCAAATGTAGCGCAATTGGAAATAAGTGGCGCGTTGGAGACAGCAACAGATATGAGTTCGTCTATAGAAACCCTCATGCAGACTTTGACAAAGAGAAAACTATTGTTCTGCACAAAGGCTTATGGAAGTCCCTTAACCTAATTTGAAATACCTCTAGCGCTCGTCAACTTGCACTGGCGGGCCTACCCCAATCATCCAGAACAATCAGAGTCACAAAGGCTTAAACACTCTTACTCCACCTCTTGCCCTACTACTTCCTCCTCCCTATCCTCCCCGAGCCACGGTAAATCCCGTGGCCGGGTTTGACAGCCCGATGCAAAGGCGCGATTGCGCCGCAAGGTGCATGCGAAGAACGGCGGACGTTCTTTGCAGGCTCTTGCTCGCATGCAGTTTTCCAACTGCATGGCTCTATGGCAGATCGCGTGGGGAGACCCTCGGGTCTGCCGGCTCCTTTGCCCGGTCTGTCAACCCTGCGCGATCTGCCACCCTTCGAATGACAGCGAATGGTGGCAGCTGATGAACTCAGCAAAGGACTATTCGCCATGAACAAGGCTTTCACCCCCTTCGTTTTCTATCACCACCACCAACGCCTGCGCGCGGTGATGGTCGACAACCAGCCGTGGTTCGTCGCCCATGATTTCGCGCAGTTGATCGGCCTGGCCGATGCCGTGCCCCTGCTCCCGGCCCTGGAGCCGCACGAGCAGCAGACGCTCTGCCTGGGTTACAGCGACGACTTCCACGAAGAGGTGGTGGTGATCAGCGATATCGGTGCCTACCGGGCGCTGTTCCAGTTCAGCCAGCCGAAGCACGGCGAGGTGGGCCGCTGGTTGAACGAGGTGCTGGTGCCAACGCTGCATGACCACCACCGCACGCCGGACGCGGCGCCCTGCCGTGAGGTGTTGAACTACGGCGGGCGTCGGCTGGGGGTGGTGCGCTGGCAAGGGGAGCTGTGGGTGGCCTGGCGGGATTTGCCGTCCTTTATGGCCGGCGAGCCGGAGGTGACGGCATGACCGGTACCCCGGCTGCCGGTCGCTGACCTGGGCTTGGCCCCTCTCGGTGTGGGGAGGGGCCTTTTGGGGCAACGGGGTTGCCCTTGGGCGATTGAAATCGCCCCTACGGGTGTAA